>NZ_FTOO01000013.1 GCF_900156755.1 Alicyclobacillus vulcanalis | reverse complement strand
GGGGAGTTTGATAAGAAAATAGAGGCCCGCCAATTTTCATCCGCCTCTTGTACCCAATCGGGCATGGCTGTTTACACAGTTCATTTTACACTCTCTTGGGGTGAAGTCCTTCTTTATTCTCGAAAAACCCTTGCTACACAAGGGCTCGTGATTCTGCAAAAGGCTCGATTTACAAAAAAGGGGCCAGAAATGAACTCTGAGCCCCATCCATCACGAAATCCGCCATCTACGGCACCTTCACTGCAGATGCTTTTTAAGCTCTTCCAGCTCTTCACGCGATAGCCCCGTGGCCTTTTCGATAACCCCTATCGGAACGCCTTCTGCGAGCAGATGATGTGCAATCTCCCGAGCTTTCAAAAGTTCACCCTTTTGAATCCCCTTCTGGATCCCCTTCTCCTCAAACTCCCGCTCCAGTTCACGCAACAGATCCGTCATCTCTAACACCCTCCTAAGCTGCTCCTTCTGTTCATCCCCCATTACACGTCCGCTAAAGCCCAATATCAGCGCCGCCAGATAGTTCTGCTCATGCACGTCCGGCACGCGCTGCACAACTTCGACAATCTCTTCAAACGCCTCTTCCCGGGTCCTACGCTCAAACCGCATGTGGAATGCGAAGGCCAAGCGCACCCGGTCTTCCTCCGTCCACGCGTGCGCGGACAGGTGGCGTTTCACAGTCTCCAGCGCCGCGTCTCCGTCCATCCGGCCCAGATACACGTTCTCGACCGCGTACCGCATGCTCCCGGCGTCGAGCTCCGACGGGGCCTCCGTCACGTCGCGCGTGTACAAAATGACCGTGCGGATCGGACGCTTGTAGCGCTCTGCCATGGCCCAATCGTACGTGCCGAATCGGTACAAGTTCGGCTCGCGCGTGGTCTGGAACTCGAGATGCAACAATCGTCCATCCACAAGCTCCAGCATGATGTCGGTAAACTCTTGCCGCACCTCAATTTTCGGCAATTCCGTCGGCAACGCGCGCACCACACGCGCGCTGCGTATCCCGATGACCGACAATACCTCGCCCGGCAAGGCGTTCGTCAGATGCTTGGCGACAATGTCGTTCCCGCTTCTCGCGATTCTCATCGTAGCCTCCGTTTGTCTCCAGTATACCGCGCTGTGCGCCTCTTGCGCGAATACGAGCGAACGCCATCGGCCGAGGCCGCCGGACGGCTCAGCCGCCTTCCGTCACGAGGCCTGTATTCAGGTCGTACCAGCCATAGCGGGTGACGCCAGGAATCCCGTCGACCATGTGAGCTTCAAGCTGAACGTCACAATCCTCATGGTCGCGGTCATTGCGGTAGATACCGCGGTATTGAAGTCCTTTCGGTGTATAGAAGACGTCGCGGACCTCATATTCCCTCCCTGCCTTGATGGCATACCCAACGCTTCCGGGCAGGATGACGCGCACCTTGTCCTCGGAAGAATTCTGTGATTCACTCACCGCGACCTCGGCGCGCTCAAGTGTGGCTGGTTCGCGCAGCGAAGCCATCCACGCATCCGCAACCTCCGCCAGGCCAGGTGACGAAAACGCTCGGTGATGTCGGAAGGTGCGGAACCTGCTCATCTGCTCCGCGACGCGCGCCAGAACGCCGTCTTCCATGATCCGAGCGGCCAGGTGCAGGCTTCCGTAGACGCGATCGTAGAGCGCGATGAAATGGACGCTGTCGGCTTTGGAACCATGACGGCCTTCTGCCGCCCAGCGCCCGATGCCGACGCCGATGTCTTGGGTGTCGAAGGGCACCACAAACGAGAACGCTTCCAAAAGGAGTTCCGCAAGTTCGGACAAGCGTTCCGCGCCTTGGAAGGCAGGGTGATGAAAGACGACGCCATGTGTTTTGTAATAGCGCTGAAAGGAACTTGAAGCGTAGTAGACGTCGCGCAGATCGAGGTGGTGCATCAGAGGGTACGAGAACTCATGCTTGGCCGATCCGCGGCGTTCGACAAAGCCCGTGACGGCCTCCCAAACTAAGATTTCACACTCGGCCATCCACCCCTCTCTCGCGCGCCAGACGCGGTCTCCCCGCTCCGGTTCGAGGCGCGGGTAGAGCTTGGGCTGAACGGTGAGCGGCCGGGTGTAGTACTGGCGTTCCGGTCGCACCTCAATGCGATTGCTCGAAGTGTAGACGCCCGTGACGCGATAACTTCTGCCCATGTAGCGATACACCGCACCAGGGTAGGCTTCGCGCAAGGCCTGCGAGTACGAAACGCGGCCCAAGCGGCTGATGTCCGAAAGGGACCGCATTTCGACCGTAAACTGGCGCTCCACATCGCGAAGATGGTAGGTGTGATGGGGATTCCCGCCTGCCTCAATTTTCATCCACTCCAGATCGCGCGGGGGCCGGTTCTGGCGCTCGGCTTGACAGATCTCCGCAAAGCCCTCAGGCCATGAAACGACGTCGGCGAGTTCGAACTCCTCACTGTCCCCATACGGCAGGTTCAGCGCGAGATCGTGCTCACCGCCCATGCTCGCCAGGCACAGGGCGTGAATGTACTGGGCGCGCGGGTGCTCCAAGTACAGCACGGCCTCGGTGAGTGGTCGGTCGAACAGTTGCGTTGGGTTCTCGAAGATGGCGTCGTCGGCAGCCGTGCCGCTGTGCACGACGATGACCCGCCCGGGCCGATGGCGACCAATGCGGCCAATGCGCTGAAGGAAGCTCGTTTGGAGCTGGGGGACGCCCACGAGAACGGCCACGTCCAAGTTCGGGATATCCATGCCGAGCTCGAGGGCACTCGTGCTGACGACCCCGCACAACTTCCCGGTTGTCAGACCCTCCTGAATGGCCGCGCGGTCCCTTTCTTCGTAGCCAGAGCGGTACGGGAGGATGCCGCTTGCGAGCATGTCGTCCATGTGGGCCTCGAGGTTGGCTTCGTCGAGATCGTCGGCGCGCTGTAAGATGGAACCGAGCACCTCCACCTGTAGTCGGCTGTCGAGGAAGGCGATGGCGCGCACACCTTCGGAAATGGCAATTTGGCGGAGAAGCTGAGCCACCGCTTGCAGGCGGTCTTTGCCGGACGGGGGTTCCACAAAGTCGAACGTCACGGCGTGACGAGGTGACGTATCCTGCTCCGGCCCAATGACCACAAACGCCCTGCCGAACAGTTTCTCGAGGTGAGCGCTCGGGTTCTCGATGGTCGCGGACGCCGCGACGATGCGAAAGCCGGACCCTAACACGTGTGCGGCATGGGCCAAGCGGCGGAACAAGAACGCGCTGTTTGTGCCCATCACGCCCGTGTACGTGTGGATCTCGTCCACCACGACTAAACGCAGGTGCTGAAAGAAGATCCGCACCGTTTTGGAGCCGAGAGACGGCAGCAGCCACGCGTGCACGACGTCTGGCGTCATGATGATCACGTCGTGTTGCATGAGGATATCCTCCCGGCTTGGGCGCGGCACACCGCCGTCGATCACGCCCACCGTAAAAGGCAGTTCCGCTTTGCGAAAGGCATCGCGCCATCGCTCGGCCTGTTCGCGGCCGAGCGCCCGCGTCGGATACATGGCGAGCACGCGCGCCTTATAGCGCTGGGACAAAATGTGGATCCCGGCGGCAAAAAAGAGCGCACTCTTGCCCGACGCGGTGCCTGTCGCCAAGCACACGGAGTTGCCCCCTATGGCCTCGCGCACGGCAGCCATTTGATGCCGGTACAACCCTTGAGGAAACGCTCGTTCCAGATAGGCTCGCGCGTGAGGGTGCAAATGGGGCGGAGCCAAACCCCACGGTTCAACCTCCGCGTCCCGCCCCGGCCGCCGCACCCGGCGCACGAGGCTCCAACCCGCATCTCGGTAAAATGCGTCCGTATCGACGCCTATCCCCCCGTTTCCTGCCTTTCTCTTCAACATAGCAAATTGGACGAAGTTGTCATGGTAAAGCCGTACAAAAGCTTGTCCAATTGCGTCGACTTAGCAGGAATTTGGGCGATCGAGAGCGTATTGGTTTGTATAACCAAACTCGCACAGGTCAGCCAGAGGTGCCATAGGGGAGCGGAACATGCCTCAGGAGTCGCTTCTTCGCGAGATGCTCGTGATCCTCGCGCTTTTCTACGGACTTATCTTCGGATCGTTTGCCAACGTGGTGGGCTATCGCCTTCCGCGCGGGGAGAGCGTGGTCTGGCCGGGATCGCACTGCCCGAATTGCAATCGGCCCCTGAGAGCTTGGGAGCTCGTCCCCGTCCTGTCGTGGCTGGCGCTTGGCGGACGGTGCCGCACGTGCAAGGCTCGTATCTCGTGGAGGTATCCGGCCATCGAGCTCGCCACGGGCGCGGCGTTTGTGCTGTCGGCCGTGACAGCCAGGGACAATCTCGCCCAGGTCGGCGTGTGGTGGGCGTTTTGGACGTACCTCGCGTCGGCGGTCGCGTGCGATCTCACGTCGCTCCTCTTGCCGAACGTGCTCACACTGCCTGCGGGGCTTCTCTTCTTCCTCGGGAGCAGCCTGACCGGCATTCGCTCCTGGCTCCTCGCGGCCACGGGAGCCGCGGTCGGGTACGTGATCGTGGCGGCCATTCATCTCATGACAGGCGGCAAGATGGGCATGGGCGATGCGAAGCTGAATCTCGCCATCGGCGCGATGCTTGGGCCTGGGTACATGGTCATGGCCTTCGTACTCGCCGCCATCTACGGCGTCCTGGCGGCGCTGCCCCTGCGCCTCGCGGGTCGGGTCAAGGCGCAGCAACTCATCCCTTTCGCCCCGTTTCTGGCGCTCGGCGCGGCCACGTGTGCCTTCGTCGGCCCGGATCTGTGGCACCTGTACGCGGACCTGACAGGCCTGTAACGCGCGATCTCGGCCGCATCCAAGGGAGGGTTCAAATCGTGCAGATCGATGAAATCCTAGCGCTGGCGAAAGAGAAAGAAGCTTCAGACGTTCACCTCTCGGCAGGGGCGCCCGTGACCTACCGGGTGCATGGGGACCTGGAACCCATGGGCTCAAAACTCCTGCCCATGGACCTCGAGACCTTCGCCCGGCAGATGCTTTCCGACGAGCGGTGGCAGCGGTTCATGGAGGCGGGCGAGATCGACTTCTCTTACAGTATCCCGGGCGTGGCCCGCTTCCGCGTCAACGCGTACCGGCAGCGCGGGTCCATCAGCATTGCGGCGCGACTCATCCCGCAGCGCATCCCCACGATGGAGGAGCTCGGGCTGCCGAGCGTATTCAAGACGCTCATGAACCGCCCCTACGGGTTGGTCCTGGTGACGGGCCCCACCGGCAGCGGAAAGAGCACCACGCTCGCCGCCGTGCTCGACGCCATCAACCAAACGCAGCGCCGGCACATCATCACGTTGGAGGACCCCATCGAATACCTGCACTCGCACAAGCTGTCCATCATTGATCAGCGCGAGATCGGCCAGGATACCTCGGGCTTCGCCACCGCGTTGCGCGCGGCCCTTCGCCAAGACCCGGACATCCTGCTCGTCGGCGAGATGCGCGACCTCGAGACGATCTCGACGGCCATCACGGCGTCCGAGACGGGCCACCTGGTGTTCGCGACGCTGCACACCTCGGATGCCGTGCAGACGGTCGAGCGCATCATCGACGTGTTCCCGCCGGAACAGCAGGGGCAAATCCGCATCCAGCTCGCGGGCGTGCTCGCAGGCGTCGTATCGCAGCGGCTTCACCGGACGCGCGACGGACGCGGGCGCATCGCGTCGTTTGAGGTGCTCGTGAACACGCCGGCCGTAGCCAACCTGATCCGCAGCGGCAAGACGCACCAGATCGCCGCCATGATGCAGACAGGACGCCAATTCGGCATGATCACGATGGAGATGAGCATTCGCGATCTCGTGCAACAGGGAAAAATATCGCCGGCGGTGCTCCGCCAGTGGCAACCCGCACAGCTCACCCAGCAGTCGTGATCGGCCAATTTCCGCCCGGTCCCCGGCGAGCCAGTCGGCGAGCGGTCGACGGGCGGTCGGCGAGCGCAGCGCTCGAGCCAATAACACGAACCTCACCGCTGGGGTCGCCAGCGGGGAGGTTTTCCGTTCGGGCGTCTTGCCCCGCCACAGGGGCAGAACGGTGCCTTTGCAGCGGAGCGCCGATGACCCGCGCGGATGGCGTGGATGGCAGGCCGATCCCGTCGATCTCAGTTGGTTCTGTAGTACGCGTAGAGCGTGAAGTTCGCCGTCGCGCCGCTTGCCGTCCCGGTTTCGCTCTGAAGGGTCACGGTGAACAAGCGCGGCGCGCGCACGATGTCGTCGAAAAACGACTCCACGTCCGACGCACTGCCCGTGATCGTCAGGTTATACTGCAGGCTCTGAAGGCCGCCCCCGGCCGGGATCGCCCCTGCGCCACTGCCCGCTGTGCTCCCCGCCGGCGCCGCTCCGCCGCCCTGCGGGATCTGCACCGAGACAAGCGTCACCTTGTCCTTCTGAGCGATTTGGTTGATGATCTCGAGCGCGTTCGCCTCATGAGGCCCGATGGGAACGCGCGACAACACCGTCTTCCCCTTCTGCTCCTGCTGCTGCTGGCGCGCGTGCATCTCGCCCAGCGACGCGAGCGTCTGCTCGAGCGAGGCGCGCTGTGTCGCCACGTTGGCCAGTTCGTCGAGCGCCGGACGCACGCCCAGGAGGTACACCAGGGCGAGCACGACGACAAGCAAGAGCACCAGCAAAATCGACTTGTCCCGCTGTGTGAGCGATCTCGACATGGAAATCTTCACGGCGCGGCACCTCCCGACTTCAGCGCAAGCGTCAGCGTGTAGGCATATCGCTCGCTCGATCCGCCCCCTTGCGCCACGATGGCGTGCCCCACGTTCTGTACGGCCGGCTGTGCCCCCGCAGGGACGCTGCTGCCCCCACCCGACTCAAGCGCCGCTGCGGAGAACGAGGCGCTCGCCGTAAACGGCTCGCGCGCGAGCGCGGCCTCAAAGGCCGCCACACTCGCCACACTGCCGCTTCGGCCCGAGATGGTGAGCGACGATCCCGTCTGCTGCATCGCATCCACCGTTGTCCCCGGAGGGAGGTCCCGCGCGAACGCGTCAAGGATGATGTCGTAGTTCACGCTGGTCGACACGATCTGCTGAGCCGCCGTTTCCTCTTGAGCGGACGATCCCATGTTCATCGGCTGCGTTTGCGCCTGGAGCAGCTGCACCTGTTGCTGCAACTGATTCAGCGAGGCGGCCGATCTCGCCGCAGCCAGGTGAGACACGACAATCGCCGCGGCGCAGACCACCACCACGCTGGTCCCCATCACGATCCACGGCCATCGCCCGCGCACCGGCGCGCGCATGCGGGCGGACGCGCGGACCGGTCTCGGCATGAGGTTGATATCCACGGTGTCACACCCCTCTCAGCGCGAGGCCAATGGCCGCGGCGTAGTCGGCGAGATCGGCCATGCGATGGGCCTCCGGGCCAATTTCACAGTTGCGGCGGATCATCTCGGCCACGGGCAGGACCTCACACGGCATCCCGATGCGCTCTTCCAGGGCTTGCAGGTGTTCGGTGGCGTCGACTTCCCGCGGCAGGGTGATAAACAGCCGCTCAAAACCCGCATCGCGCTGGTTAAGCGTGTACATGAAGAAGTTCATCGTGCGCTCGATCTCGACGTCAAACTGGCTGACGAAGTCGAACGCGGGCACGTCCGCCGTCGGCGCGAGCGCCACGGGAATTTGGCGGGACAAGTAGAGCAGGCCGTCATGGAAGACATGCATGTCCACCGTGTCCTCGCCGGTCTCGAGCAGGAGAAAGCTTTTCGGAAGATCTGGACGAAACCGGCGGATGAAGCGAAACAGCGCAAGCGCGTGGATGTCGATGCTGTGCGGCCGCACGCCCAGTTGCCGAAACGCCTGCACGATGTCCTGCACCCGAGACTTATCGGCCGCGACGAGCAGCACGCTCAGGCTATCGGCCTCGCCGTCTGGCGGTTCACACTGGACGTAGTCGTAGGCCGCCTCGTCGAACGGAAGGTGGATATTGTGCTGAATTTGAATTTCAATGGCGCTCGCGAGTTCTCTTTCGCTGACCGCAGGAAGCGTAATCTGCCGAATGACGCTAAACCGAGAAGGCAGCGCAACGTGCACGGCGAGCGTCTTCCTGCGAGCGGCATCGAAGGCGCGACTGAGCATGGGGGCGAGCGCAAAGGTCGGATAGGGATCCGAAACGGTCTGGGCGAGATCCCAGGGTTCTGTCACGAGTCGGGTCACGCGGAGCGGTTTGCCGGGTTCGACTTCTGCGATGCGGATTCCGGCATCACAGACATCGACGCCGACAGCACTTCTGCGAGAGGATTTCGATAGACGCAATGGCATCCCTTTACCCCTTCCACTCTTGTTGCTTTTGGAGCTCGCTTTCTCGATGCTACCGCTCCTCTATCTCAGTCCTGCGTAATCTGCAGGACCCATTGAAAGGTGTTGGGGTTGAACACGTACGTGGCGTTGTAATACATTGAGTAGCCGCCCTGAGCGCTCTGCACCTGAATCACGGCATGAGGCTGGACGTAGTTCGGCGACAGCGTCAGCACGGCCTGCAACAGGTCCGCTGCCAGTTCGAGAGAGTCCCACGCGCTTGACCAGGGCTGCACCGTGCCCGCAAGATTTTGTAATTGGGAAATTTGATTTTGGAGCTGCTGACTCCAGGAGGTGGTATACGTGTAGACGATGCTCCCCTGCATTTGCTGGCTGGAGAGCGCTGGGAACACCTTCTGATTCAGTGCGTTGGTCAAATCCTGCATGGTCACCAGCTGAAGCGATTGGCCCGTTAGAAACGAAACAAACGATGCCCCCCAAAATGTCAACCAGGCAAGCAATTGCGAGATAGGGTTTGTCGACAAGGAGACCGTCGCCTGCTGCGCAGCGGACTGCATGGCCGACAGCGCAGCCTGGTCGAAGGAGGCCTGAGACTGAAACGCGGTCCTCTGATCTTGAATTTGGCCCAGGCCACCCATTCGCAGCGTATACCGGCTCCACACAAGCGCGGTACTGACGAGCGAGGTGAGAATGACGACGTAGACCATAGACCACAGCAGAGACAATCCGCGTTCTCCGCGCCGCGCTTCATGATGGCGTTTCATCAGGATCCCCCCTGATCCCGGCCGTGATCACCCTTGATTCATGTCATGATAGCCAGCCGTGACGGCGTACGTCTGCATCTGACCACTCGGGGCGCGATACGTGGCCGATAGCTTGAGGATAAAGCCGTGAATCACAGTCCCACTGGGCACGGCCGCCGTTGAAATGCCCTGGGACGATGTGTTGCCATAAAACAACTGCGTAAAGATTTGAGACCACGTCGTCGAGTTGGTCGAACTGGTGGCAGAAGCGCCGATGTTAGGAAGATACCACTGCACGTTCACGTTTTGCGCCAGCAGTTGTCCGCTGAAGTTTGGCAGGTTTCCCGACTGAGTGGTGGGCGCCCCATATACGTTCCACAGCTGATTAGGTTGTTGTACGAAGTCAAAGACATAAAAACACTGAGCATTGGCGACCCCTGATGACACGCTGCCAGACGAAATCGTCGTCGTGTTGACCAGCCATGGTTGCCCAGGCACAACCACGTTGCCGACGGTCTGCCCCTTGCGGAAGAGCCAGATCGCGATGTTACCAGTGGTGTATTGCAACTGCATGTACGTCGCTGATTGCGTCATCTCTGACAACGCATGTTCGACCGTCAGAACACTCTCCATTGCCTGGTTCGCCCCTGTCAAGCGCTGCGAGCGGAGGGCCACTTGCCAAATGGTACCCACGAGTGCCGTTGCTACGATGGCCGTGATTAAAATGGCCACCATCGTTTCAAGCAAGGTCATGCCCCTATCGCGCGAAAGCGGCGGTCGACAGCCCCGTTTTCTCTTCATATCATCCCACCACCGGCACCGTGACGGTCGCCCTCGCCCCGTGTGGGCTTGTAACCGTCACCGTGTAGTTCCACACGCTTGGCATGGAGCCACTGCCCGCCGACACGCGCTGCGCGTTGACCGTGCACTTGTAACCGTCCATCAGCGTATAGGGAGCATTCCACATTTGCCCACCCCGAACGAGAGCCAAGACGAACTCCGTGTACGTCATGGTTCCCGACAGACTGCCCGGAGCCGACTCCGTCGACAGACTGGAAGGAGATGGGATATACAATACCGAGTCTGGTGCCGGAGGATTATCGCCGAGCGCGTCTCCAGGAACGACGATTTCAAACGGGACGAGCGCCTGTTGGTGCTGGAGAATGTTCTGCTGAATCGTCGGGATCTGCCCCTGCTGGGACCATTGTTGCAGTTGGTAGGCCCATTGCTGAGATGGACTGTTAATCCATTGCGCAACCAAGTTTTCTAAATCGAGGTTCCCCCAGGCTCCAGACGCAATCAAGCTATTTAAAAGCGACGCCCATACCGTGGACACCGCGGTCTGAAAAATTTGCAGTGACGAAAACAGTGTGGCGATGATGTTGCCACCGTTCGTCGACAGAATTGTCTGTTGCGTCACAGGCGCAAAGACGTTAATCTGCGCATTTGGATCCCGGTCTCGTATCTCCTCAGCAATGGTCGTCGCCAAGCCTAACGCCTTGGAGTACTCCGCCTCTTTGAGTTGCCCGGCCTGCACCGACTCGACAGCAAACAGCGCTGCCGTGCCAGCGATCACGATGATGACCACGCTCGCCAACACCTCAATGAGGGTGAACCCTTTTGCGCGCCAACATTTCATCGCTTCGGCCGTGCGCCTCGCACGCTGCAAGCTCGGTACCCCCTCTCGACAGACCCCTCAAAGTTGGGGAGATGACCCCCATAGCTGTGAGGCGTCATGTACGCAGAAAGCCCCCACAAGGGGAGCTTTCTGGAATACGCTCAGGGCCCTCAGGCCTAAGATCATTGAATGGTAATGTACCAGCTCTGGATGCCACCCGTGCTGTTGGGATATGTGAAGGTTACGTACGGAGCCGTCTGGCTGCCTGACGGCGTGCCCGCCACAATCGTGAAGTTGCCCGTCTGCGACTGCGGCGACGGCACGCTCGTCAGATATCCGTTGCCCGAGCCGTTGCCGAGAAGGTAGTTGTAAACGGGCGTCGCATTGTTAAGTGTATTATTCGCAACCTGCCCGATGTTGGCCCCGCTTCCGTTGACAATCGCGCCGTTTGTGATGCCCAAGACGCCCTGGTTCGTGGAGTTCGACTGATAATCGTACTCCGCGCGCTGCAGCGCGTCGGCAATCAGTTGCTCGTTCGATTTGTCCGTGTTCACGCGCGCCTTTTGAATCTGCGCCAAGACAATCGGCACACCGACCGCGGCCAGAATTGCCAAAATCACGACCACGGCCAGCATCTCAATCAGCGTCACGCCGCGCTGATCCCGCACCTTCTGTTTCAAATTCGAAATCTTCGTTTTCATCTGAAGCATAAGACCGCCCCTTCCCCTTCGCCCGACATCTTCCGAGCTCACTTGTCGAATGAGGACCCTTGATGGCACCTATTATACTGGCAAGATGTGCACTTGTACATGCATTCTAGTCAAATTGGCCACAATTTTCGTAGGCTCGTACCCTTCATCAGGAGACGCCGTAGGAGCCGAGGTTGTTGTACAAGGAGAACATGGGCAGAAGCACGGACAGGGCAATGATGCCCACCACGCCGGAGAGCACCGTCGTCAACAGAGGCTCCAACAGCTGCCTGAGCCGCTCCACCATCACCTCCAATTCGGACTCGTAAAAGGTCGCGACGCGCGCCAGCATGTCGTCCAAATGGCCCGTCGTCTCGCCCACGCGCACCATCTGCACCATGAGGGGCGTGAACGCGCCCGACTGCTGCAGCGCCTCGGACAGCGCTCCGCCTTGCCCAAGCGTGTCCCGGGCGCGCCGCAGGCTCACGCGGACGTAGCGATTGTCCACCGCGTCCGCCGCGAGCGACATCGACGTCAAGGCCGGCAGCGCCGCGTGAAACAGCATGGCGAGCGTGCGCGCCGACTGCGCCATCGCGCGATATCGAAGCAGCTTCCCAAAAATCGGGATACGCAACATCCACCGATCTCGCCAGTACCGGCTCTCGTTGTGGCGGCTCACGAAGATCCACGCGCCGACGAGCATCAGCAGAAGCAAAAGCGCCAAGTACCAAAAGCGCTTGATGGCGTCCGCAGACACGAGAACAATTCTTGTTGGCAAGGGCAAGGTCACATGCATTGAGGCGAAGACCGACACGAACGAGGGAATCACATTGATCATCAGAAACCCCGCCACCAGGACGGACATGACGGAGACAAGCGCCGGATACATCAGGGCCGACTTGATCTTGGATACCGTCTCGCGCTGCGACTCTTCAAAGCGCGCTGTCGACTCCAGCACCTCTTCCAGCGAGCCGCTCGCTTCGCCCGCGCGGACCATCTGCACAAACATCGGCGGAAAGACCCGTGGATGGTCCGCCAGGCTTTCCCACAGCGCAGTCCCCCCCTCGACCTTGACCGCCACGTCGGCCACCGCCCGCTTCAGCGGTCCCTTGCCGAGCTGCTCCTCCAGCACCTGCAGCGCCGGTACGAGCGGCACACCCGCGCGGACGAGCGTCGCGAACTGCCGGCAGAATGGCACGAAGTCCTCGGATTTCACCTTCGGTTCCAGGAAGCTCAGCTTCAGCTCCCGGTTCCAGAAGTCCGACTTCTCGCTCATCGCCTTGAGGCCCACCACAAACAGCCCCCGCTCGCCCAGGGCCCGAATGGCGTCAGCCTCCGACTCCGCTTCAATCTTCCCCCGCTCGCGCCGGTTCGGGCGGGCAATCGCCTCATACCGGTACACGCTCACCTCGCATCACCTCCTCACGTCACCGCGGTCACCCGCAGCACCTCTTGCAACGTCGTCTTCCCCTGCAGTGCCTTCTCCAGTCCATCCTGAAACATCGTCCGCATGCCCTGTTCTTTCGCCGCACGCACGTACTCGTCGGTCGATCGCGACGTCAGGATGAGCCGCGCGATCTCGTCGTCCACCTCGAGCACCTCCTGCACCGCCATGCGCCCCTTGAAGCCCGTGTGCCCGCAGGCCGGACAGCCCGTCCCTTCCACCACGGACTCCGGCGCCAGCCCGTTTTCCTCGAAGATTTCGCGCTCAAGCGGCGTGACCGCGCGCTCGCGCTTGCATCGCGAGCAGATGACCCGCACCAGCCTCTGCGCCACAACGCCTGTCACGCCAGAGGCCATCATGTACGGCGGAACCCCCATGTCCATCAACCGATTGATGGCGCTCGCCGCGTCGTTGGTGTGCAGGGTCGACAGCACGCGGTGGCCCGTGAGCGCCGCGCGCATGGCGATCTCGGCCGTCTCATTGTCGCGAATCTCCCCCACCATGATGATGTCGGGATCCTGGCGGAGGATGGCGCGCAGCCCCCTTGCGAACGTAAGGCCCGCCGCCGGGTTCACCTGCACCTGATTGACCCCCTCGAGCTGGTACTCAATCGGGTCCTCGATGGTGATGACATTGACCTCCGGCGTCGACAGCCGTTTTAAGGCGGCGTACAAGGTCGACGTCTTGCCCGATCCCGTCGGCCCCGTGATCAACACCGCGCCATACGGGCGCGTGATCATGCGCTCAAAGCGGGCGAGGTTCTCCGGCGAAAAGCCAAGCTCATGCATCGTGAAAGCGCGCTTGCCGAGATCGAAAACGCGCAACACCACCTTCTCGCCGTGCGCGGTCGGCATGGTGGAGACGCGGACGTCGACGCGGTGGCCTTCCTCCGAAAATTCAAACCTTCCGTCCTGCGGCAGCCGCTGCTCGGCGATGTTGAGCCGGGCCATAATTTTGACGCGAGCCACGAGCCCGCTCTGCAAGTTGCGCGGGATGACGCGCTCCGTGCGTAGAAACCCGTCGACGCGAAAACGGAGCACCACGCCATCGGCCTGCGGATCGAGGTGGACGTCGGAGGCGCCGGCGTCGGCGGCCTCGACGAGGATTTGGTTCAGCGCGCGCACGACCGGCGAGTCGGCCGCCCGGCTTTCCTGCTCCGGCTCCGGGCGCTGCAGCGCAGACTCGGCGATGGATCGGATGGCCGACTCGAACACTTCGTTGCCTCGGTAGTGGCGAGAGATGGCCGCCTGGATGTCCTGCCTCGTGGCGATGGACGGCATGATGACGAGATTGGTGGACCGGCGCAGATCGTCAATGGCGTAGTAGTCGAGCGGATCCGCCATGGCGACGTGCAGCCGGTTGCCCACCTTGCGATACGGGATGAGGACATACGTCTCGGCGAGGCGCTCCGGCACGAGCTTCAGCACCTCGGGGTCAATTTTCATGTTGGCGAGGATCACGTGCGGGATGCCAAGCTGAAATTCGAGCACCTCGACGAGCTGCTGTTCGGTGATGTACCCGCTGTTGATGAGAATATCGCCGAGCCGGGCTCCGGTCTCGCGCTGTTCGGCGAGCGCCATCTCGAGCTGTTCGGGCGCCAGCATGCCCGATTCCACGAGGAGCTCACCCATGCGCTTTCGTGCCAAGCGCCATCACCTCCATCGTCGCGTCTAGGCGGGCTCTCAGCCCTTGAGGATGTACATCATCCCTTGAGACTGAGAGACAAGCAAGTCATATCCATTTTGCTGGAAGAATTCATAGCCCAAAAGCGGGATGCCCGTCCAACTGGGATCCACGATGCAGGGCACATCGGGAAAGACGTGGTTGCCAATCTGCAGCGTGATTTTGCTCAGGTAGGCTTCGTCTGTCCCGCCGATCCCGCCCACCTCGATGGTTCCAAGATTGGGGAGATTCAGCTGGGACGCGAGTTGTTGCCCAATCAGCGTCTCAAACGCACCGGTGTCGAGCTGGAATGTGGCGATGTGATTGCCGCTTGAGGCCTGGAAGAACACGGCGTTCTGAGAAAAGGTCACAGGCGTCGCGGCCACGACGGTTTCCGCTCCTATGTTGGGCGCCGCATTTTGTGCTGTGCCATTGGACGCCGCATTTTGTGGCGCGGACGCCTTAGCCGGCTGGAACGGAACCGAGAGCGTCTGCCGCACGGTCGTTCCCGATGGCGTCTTCCAGCTCACCGTGACATAGACGGTTTCGGCCGTGTTATCGGCAATCCCGCCCTGCCACGTTCCCGTCCCATCCGTCGCCGCCTGGATCGAGGACGCCCCTGTGGAGGGCTCCAACTGACTAAACCCGGTCGTGGAAACCGAGATGGTCTGCCCGGGAACGGGATTGTCCCCATCGAGCGTGGTAACCGTGATCAGCGCGACGGATCCCGCCGTGGCCTGTGAAGCCTGAATCAAAAGCGAATAGTCGTGCTTCACCGGCCGGCTGACAAACTCAAAGCCGCCGCCCTTGAGCGGTATGGCCCGGACCGATGGAGCGAGGACCGACCAAGGAACATACGTCTTCCCCCGATACACCACGCCCTCCACGTTGCCGCCGGTCAGGGCGACCATGCCATTGCCGAGATCGACGTACGGGGTGTGAAATGCCTTGAAGGCCGACTCCTCGACATACGTGTCTTCGCCGACGCAGATGGCGTCGTACAACCTGCCTTGAATGATGACGCGCACGTGGCCGGGCGCGAGCTTGACGTGCGGCACGCTCGACGCGGTGCGCACGGCCGCGTGGGCGGAGGGAGCTTCGGAAAACGCGGTCGCCGCAAGGGTAAAGGATGCAAGAGACGCAAGGGATGCAAGACGTGCGCGACGAGAGATCATAATCCGCCTACCTTCTGGATGAATTCACTCGCCACTCTAATTCGTCCTCGACCCGCGCGTTTCCTGCATGCGGCACTGCGACCAGCTGCACGACGTCTTCAAGGACCGCGCTGGCCGTCGGCAGCGCCCCGGCACCTGGTCCGGTGAGGGTCACGGTCCCCACCACGTCCCCCGTGATGACCAGCGCATTTTCGACGCCGTCGATCCCATAGAGAGGATCCGATGGCGCAAGCGACTCGACGCGCACCGTGGCCTCCACCACGCCGTCCTCGCGCCAACAGGCGCTCGCCACGTGTTTCAACTTTTCTCCACGCAATTTCGCCCTGCGCACATCGTCGGCGCTCAGATGCGAAATTCCCTCGCGCGGAACAGCGAGGTACGCCCGTGGTCGCTCGGCCGCATGCACCTCACCCTCTTCCGGCACGGGCAATTCCTGCCGCAGCGGCTCGGTGTCGACGCCGAGCACCTGCAGGAGGACCTGGAGCTTGAAGAACGCGTCGTGGCCCTCGACGTCCGACGTCGGGTCTGGTTCGGCGTAGCCCAGGGCCTGTGCTTCCGAAAGGGCGTCGGCGAAGCTGGTGCCGCGATCGCCCATCTGGGTCAGGATGTAGTTGCTCGTGCCGTTCACAATCCCGCGCAGCGCAGTGACGCGGTTTGCGCGGAAATACGTGGTCAGCGTGTGAATCACCGGCACGCCGCCGAGGACGCTCGCCTCGTAGCGGAGCGCCACGCCGTGCTGTTCCGCCAGAGCCCGAAGCGCTGGGCCGTGCGCCGCCATGAGTGCCTTGTTCGCTGTAACCACGGGCTTGCCGGCGCTAAGCGCGGTGCGCACGACCTCGTGCGCCACGTCGACGCCACCCATCACCTCGATCACGACGTCGACATCGTCCGCGACGCAGACGGATCGCCAGTCGTCCGTGAGCTTTTCGCGCGGCACGTACGCCGGCCGCGGGCGGGACAGATGTTTCACCGCAATGCGAGAAGCCTCAAGCTCCAGGCTGCCCAACGTTCCGCCGCGATCGTGCAAGACGCGAAGCACGCCGCTTCCAACGACACCGCAACCGATGAGACCCAGTCGAACGCGCTTCAATCTATCTCTCGCCGCCTTTCCATTGTGAGAAGTCCTGGAGAATCGCGCCATCCCCAGATGGCTGGAAGGTCCACCCCAAGCTTCAGGGATCGGCACTTCCATATAGCAAAAGGGCATCCTTTCGGATGCCCTTCCTGAGAAACGAAGCAACGAACTTATGCTCGCGCGCCCGCGCGTTCCAAGCGCCGATTGGCTTCGGCCTCGGAGGCGAGCGCCTCGGTTGGCCGGTTGTCCGCATCCACCACGACGACCGTCGGCCGATGGCGGCGGACTTCCTCTTCGCTGTAGACCGCGTAGGAGATGATGATCACGAGATCTCCCGGCTCGGCGAGTCGCGCGGCGGCGCCGTTCAGGCCGATGACGCCGGTGCCGCGCTCGCCGGGAATCACGTACGTCTCAAACCGCGCGCCGGTGTGTAGATTGACCACCTGGACCTTTTCGTTCTCGACGAGATCCGCAGCTTCCATCAGGTCTTCGTCGATGGTGATGCTGCCGACGTAGTTCAGGTTGGTCTGCGTGACCGTGGCGCGGTGGATTTTGGACTTCATCAACGTGCGAAACATTGAAACCCCTCCATCCCCCTGGAGGATTGCTCGTTCCGTTCCCAAGCGTGAAGGCCTGTGCGCCTCCTCCGTCATGTTACGCGGATCCAAAGCGCGAGGCAAGCCCCAGACACAGCACGCGTCACTTGGAGCCGCTCTTCGATCCGTTCAGCGCAGCAAGCGTCGTCTGAATATCTGCGTAGGCGGTATCCGATTTGCTCACGTTTTTGAGCCCTTGCTCGAGCACCTGCTTGGCCTGGCTCGTCTCCTTCAGAGTGAGGTACGCCTCCGCCAGTTGCCAGTACGCCCAGCCGTAGGAGGGATCCACTTGAATCGACTTCTGGTAATACGGAATGGCTTCCTTCGGCTGATTCTCGCGCTCGCGGTACATGTTCCCAAGCGCCGTCAGGGCGAGCCCCGACTTCGGATTCGCCTGCACGGCGCGCTTGAAGTATTCGATGGCAAGGGCCGTGTTGCCGTTGGTCGAAGCGCTTTGCGCGGCGTTCATCTGCGCCGTGAAATCCGACGGATGCTTGTCCGCAATCGCGGTGAGTCGCTTGAGGTTGGCTGTACCCACCAAGTTCGTTGGCGCGACGACGAGGTTGTTCTTGCCCTGCTTGACGACGGTCGTGTTGTTCTTCGTCGCAGGGCTCGTGACCGCGGTGTTGGCGGAATTTGTCGTATTGTTGGCTGTGCCGCACCCCGCCACCAGGCCCGCCATCAGTGCGGCACACCCAGCAGATACAACAAGCTTGCGATACATCCCATCTCCTCCTTGTGAACCGTGGACTCCTCTCGAGTATACCATACGCTGACATCTCGTGTGCCCGCGTCGTGTCGGCGTCAGGCAAAACCCGCTCACCCCGCTGGGCTTGTCCCGCCTCTGCCGCCGCCTCTGCCGCCGCCTCTGCCGCCGCCTCTGCCGCCGCCTCTGCCGCCGCCTCTGCCGCCGCCTCTGCCGCCGCGCCTCTGCCGCGCCAGCGCCTTTGCGCCAGACGCGTGCCTCAACCCGCTGCGGCGGGCCAGTCTCGCCAAGCGCGGCTCTCAGCCGCGCCATACGCAACGCAAAAGCGGCGGCCGCCGTGCCCGAGGCGCGGCACCCCTTGAGTCCTCCTCAGGCCTCCATCTCCAGCGCACAGGGCGCCGCCTCAGCAAACGGATCCGGGATGAGGATCCGCTGCGCCTCTGCGTCCGACACCCCGGCGTACAAGTGCGCCGTGCCGTCCTCGTAGCGCACGAGGCCCCCGCTGAACACCACGTCCGCGAGCTCGGGGCGCTTGGCTTCCCCGCCGAGAAAATCGCTGCGCTCCGCGATAATGCGCACGGGCGTGACGAGATCGGCGTCGAGATCGAGCGCGAAACACATCGCTTTGTAATGGAGCGATCCGTCCTCAGTGCGGTACGCGATGTGCCCGAGCACGCCCACGGTGTGGTCGTCCACGAGCTGGGCCTCGTTCACGCCGCCCCACTCGCCCGGATGAAACCGGTCGGGCAGAAACTCCGCCTTGAGAATGGAGTCGGGCGAGAGATCGTCGAGCGAAGCCAGGATGGTCCAGCCGATTTGCGCCTGACCGCCATAGCGGCTGCCGTTGGGCCTGGTGAACACGCCCACGCGGCCGTCCGGCAGTTCCACGAGGCGAATGTCCTTCATCCACTGCGGCCCGACGGCAAACAGCCGCAGATCACCCACAGAAGCGCCGCGATAAAACACGGTGCGGTACTCAATCTCGTAGTTGTGGAACGGGTTGGTCCAAATTTCGACCCCGCCGAAGACGAGCTCGCCGTGGATGCGGGCGTGGAACGGATCTTGCAGACCGCGGAACGTGCGGAGCCCTTCAACCCGCGACCAGACGCCGTCCGGCGACTCCTCGAAGAATATCACTTCCGACAGCTCGCTGTGGCGCGGTTCCACGCGCGCCGGAATGAGGGTCCGCCCCTCGTCGATGAGCGGCGCCGCGATGTTGTAGACGTCGCGCCCCTCGGCGCCGCGGAAGCGAATCTTTTCGACACGAAACACTTGACGATGTTGCCGGTATTCCTGAGCAAGCCACTCGCATGGCTTCGCGGCACACCTAGATTTCACGTTGGGCACTCCCTCGGTGTAGTACACAGAATATGCAAGACGCCGCCGATCCGGCGCACCTGCAGCCACATCTGGCGCATATGGGAGAGACGCCGCAAGCGGCGAACAAGTTCTCTTCGTCGTGGCGGCCGACAACAGCCATACGTCCGTCCGCCGAACTTCTTGGCGGATCAGCCCCAGCATACTGGCTTTGCGGCAGCGATTCAAGGCCTGACGTTCAACCATTTCGGCCCAGGCCGACGAGGTGAAACGCCGGGACGAGCGCCCGCGGGATGAGCGAGATCCGGCTTGTGGCCATCGCAGCCGTTGGCTGCGGCGCCGCGGACTGAGCTGCGCCCGGCTGCACACTCGCCGGCCCAGAAGCGCCGTTCGACCCCGAAGCCGCAAGGGCCGAGGAGATGTCCGCAGCGGGGACCATGGCATTCGACTCCGCGCCGTAGCTCTCGCCGCCCACCGCAAACCCGGTTGCCACGGGGACGACCTGGCGCATGGCCGCGATGTCACGCGCGACTTCGTCCGCCGTGATGGAGGGCGTCGCCACGCTTTCCTGCGTCACCGCCCACACCGCGACGCCTTGCGACGCGAGCAGGCGCAGCGCGCCGAGATCGCGCGTTGACACATTGTTGGGGTACTGGACAGCAGGCGTTCTCCCGGGCATGTACCAGTCTTCCGCGACGTACGCGTCACCCGGGCCGAGGCCCACGCCGACGGCATCCGAAGGATCCCAGGCGTTGAGCGCGGCGGACATGCCCAAGAGATGAACCTGGGCCACGGCGAACACGCGGAGGGCGCGCGACACCCCGTAATTGGAGCCCGCAAGATCCAGGAAAATGCCCCGCACGCCAAGCGCCTTCCACTCTTGAAACTCTTGGACGAGCTCCGCGGCCGGGACGGGGTTCGATCCGTCGGACAGATTGACGTAGCCGTAGAACGCCGTGGACGGGTTCGAGGCCACAAGCTGCTGAACGGCGGCCTGGTTGGCATAGCCCGAAGATTCGGAATCCGCACCGAGCACCAACGCGGCGTAGCCCTGGATGGCAGCTTGGGTCTCAGGGGTGACCCAGCCGTAGTAGAAGCCGACGGGCACGGGAGATGCGGCCGAGACATCGGCCGGAGGCCAGAGCACGGACGAAGCGGCGGCCATGGCGGCGAGGCTGGCAAGCAACGTTGCGCGGCGCAGCATGGATGGTCCTCCCCCTTTAGTCTTTCTGGGCGCGAGGGCTTGATGTAACACCACGATGCAACAGGAGAGATGGATTCGACCGCGTTTTACCCACTTCGACACTCAAATGTAGAATTCGCCGCGGCCCAGGTATCTCCTGCCACGCCTTCGCGCGACAGCCCCATCTTCCGCATGGGGCGATCGCGGCGGCACCGCCGGCCGCTCAGGTCCCGTCCGATCGCCACGCCGCTTCTCGTGCGTCAATTCGTCTCCTCAGGCAAACGGTACGCGGGCGACGAAAACCAGCTCTTTGGAATCTGTGTGCTCGTCCACTGGCTCTTCGGCATCCACGGCTCATGGTGCTCGTCGAAGTACGCGTCGATCATCTTTCGCGCAATGATCGCCGAAAATTGCGCGCCATATCCCCCGCCGGGCGCCATCACCGAAACGGCCACGAGCGGGTGGTTGAGCGGAGCGTAACAGATGAAGACCGAGTTGTCCGTGCGCCTGCCATTCATCACAATCTGCGCCGTCCCTGTCTTGCCCGCCGCCGCGTAGGGCGCTCCCAAAAACGCGTAGTAGGCCGTACCCGCCGGGTTCGAGGTGACGCCGTGCATTCCAGCTTTGACCAGCTTCCACTCCCACAGCTTCGCCTTCACCACGCCCGCCACCTGAGGTTTGTAGGTCATGATCGGCCGAACGCCATTTTGCGGTGTGCCATTCGGCGGATACACGCGCTCCAGCAAATGGGGTTTCAGGCGGATACCCTGGTCGGCGAGCGTCATGGCGTACACCGCAAGTTGGATGGGACTAAACATCTGCGACTGACCGATATCAGCGTCCGCCAAGCTCGCGGGCGATCCGTAGTTGACGTACTTGCCCGTCTTGGCGATGGACGCCTCGCTCGCCTGTAAGTTATAGGGCACCTGGATATTGCCCTTGCGGTAGTCCTCGATAAAAAATTCGCCCGGCACCTCGTAGGGAAGGTCGATGCCCGTCGTCGGCCCCAGGCCGAAATCCTCTTCTTCTTGAAAGATCTGATTGATTCCCTTCGCAAAGTCGGTGTCCAAATAGTTTTGGTACGATCCGGCCGATTTCGGATACGTGCCGCCCGAGGTCGTGCTCGATCCAAACCACTTGCCCAGATGCAGGCCCACCTCGTACATGAACACGTCGCTCGAGACCGTGAGCGCTTCAATCGGGTTCACCCAGCCAAACGCGATGCCACCGTCCTCATGGATGATCTGCGTCCCCACGTAAATGTAGCCGTCGTCGAGAATGCGGGTCTGCGGATTCACCACACCCGCGTTCATCGCCGCAATCATGTTCGCCGGCTTGACCGTCGAGCCCGGATAGTTGATGGCCTGAATCGCGTAGTTCATCTGGGCACCCGAGGTGGTGAGGTAATGCGCGTGCTTGACGTAGGAACCGTTCACATACCAGTTGGGGTCCAGATACGGGTAGCTCGCCATCGCGATGACGCCGCCCGTCTTCACATTCAGCATCACAGCCGCGACATCCGTAATCTTCCGATTCGATGTCGAGGCAAGCATCTGCTGAATGATCTCCTGCGTCTCCGCCTGCTCACGCCCGTCCAGGGTAAGCTGAATGTTGTCACCGCCGATTGGCTTCACTTCTTTGACGATCCCGACGCCTGTGCCCGTGCTGTTGATGGCCACCAACCGATAGCCTGGCTTGCCTTGGAGCAGATGCTCGTACTCGTATTCGAGACCGGTCTCGCCCACCTGCTGGTTGTCCAGATACCCGGGATACTGGTTCACGTTCTGCGCCGTGATAGCCCCTACGTACCCAAGGACTTGTCCGGCGAGATCGCCATACGGATATTGGCGCTCGTAGTCCTGAATGATTTGCACCTCTGGCAGTTCGCTCTGATGCTGCACGACGTAGGCGACCTGGGCGTCCGTCACATGAGTGGCCAAAGTCACCTGAAGGGCGGACGGGTTGGACGTCATGCGCGCATAGAGCGCCTGCTCCGACGTCTGAAGCACGGGTGCGAGCAGTTGGGCCTCCCTGCGGAGGACGGCGTCGGACAGGGGACGAGACCGGACGAGCTCAATTTTCACAACTGGGACGTCCCACGCCAGCACCTGGCCGTTGGCGTCGTAAATCCAGCCCCGCTGGGGCAGGACGGGGATCCGCGCGTAGTGGATGACCTGCTCACTGGCTCGGTCCTCAGCGCCTTGAACCAATTGCACCTGGCCCAGGCGGACGATGAGCGCGCTCATGGCAAGGAAGACCCCTCCATAGAGCACGCCGATTCGGACGCGGTGCTTACGCCGAACATCGATTCTTCTCATCTGGCCGTTTCGTCTGCGCTGTCGCATGTCTCTCGCACTCCTTGAACTCTTTCCACATGCTCTTATCAAACGATGCTGCAAATCGTTTCAAAACGCGCCGGGCGGCGCGTCGTTGTTGAGCGCGTCGTACACCAGCTGCTCGTCGGTCCCGGCCAACCGAATCCCCGCGACGACTTGAAACGGTTCATGCCCCCGGCCCGTAATGAGGACCACGTCGTTTCGCGCCGCGTGCTGGATGGCCCATGCAATCGCTTGAGCGCGATCCAAGATCACCTCGTAAGGTCGATCCGGGATGCGCTTCACACCGGCTAAGATGTCATCCGCGATCATCTCAGGATCTTCGCTGTAAGGGCTGTCCGTGGTGATGATGACGACATCGGCGAGCATTGCGGCAATCATGCCCATCTCCGGGCGCTTGCCTTTGTCCCGCTCACCCCGCCCGCCGAAGACGAGCCAGATCCGGCCTGACGTCCACCTGCGGGCCGCGTGGAGCACCTGGGCCAGGGCGTCCGGTGTATGTGCATAGTCGATGACGATCATCGGCCGGTCGGGCGGACGTAGAACGTGCATTCGTCCAGGAATCGATGGGAGTGTGGAAATCGCCTCGCGAATGGCTTCCGGTTCCACACCCAACACGCGTGCGGCCGCGACGGCGGCAAGGAGATTGTAGACGTTGTACATACCGGGATGACCAAGTTCTACCTCCGCCTCAATCGCGCTCGGCAGGGCGATGCGGAGCCTCGTTTTCCAAGGCTGGAGCTCCATGACCTGTCCACGCACATCCCCCGAGTGCACCCCGTAGGTGACGACGGGGGCGAGACACGCGCGTCTCATGACCTCTACATAGGGACTATCGCTATTCAGAACAGCCCCCGGTTTATCTGCAGATAGCCCTCGGAACAGAAGCGCCTTGGCAGCTGCGTACTGCTCCATGGTTCCGTGAAAGTCGAGATGCTCCCGAGAGAGATTGGTAAAAACCGCGACGTCCACGTCCACATCGTCGGTCCGATGCTGAACAAGCGCGTGCGACGACACCTCCATCACCACGTGAGAGCATCCTGCGACCAGCATTTCGCTGAGCACGCGATGAAGTTGAGGCGCTTCCGGCGTTGTCCACTCCGCAGCCATTTGCTTCGCCGTGGTGTCGATGACCACACTGGACAGCGTGCCGACGCGGTGGCCGGCGCAACGAAGCATGTGCGCGATCCAATGCACAGTGGTGGTCTTGCCATTGGTTCCTGTAACACCTATCACGGTCAGATGTCGCGACGGATCCCCATAGACGCGCGCCGAGATCGCGCTTGCAGCTCTGCGAGCGTCTGGGACCCGCACGTAGGGAATGCCGGCGGGGACGTTCACGGTCTCACGCTCTCGCTCACCCACAATCGCCACGGCCCCGCGCGCCACAGCCTCGGGAATGAACGCATGCCCATCGACATGTTGGCCGGGTATTGCCACAAACACGTCGCCGGGGGACACTTGGCGCGAGTCCATGGCCACCCCCGTCACACCGTAGTTGGCGAAGCCATTCGCCAGTTCTCGTGCCCAAAGTTCCAAAGGCCATCCCGCCTTTCCCCATGCCCCGTGTCTTGTCCCGGTGCAAGCATAGGAATGGCTGTTCAAATTCCGCTTGGAGCCGTAAAGCCACGTCATCTCAAATCTTTCATCTCCGCATGGCGCAAAACCAAACTTGAGCTTTCCTTCGTATAAAGACATAGAAGGATGAGTCCAGGTTTCATCGATGACGCCCTCGCGAGCCTCGGCTTCGCACAAGCAAATCTCGGGGAGGAGGATGCGCGTGTTCAGCAATATAGGATGGTCCGGCGTGTTGCTCATCGTCGTCGCCGCGCTCTTTGTGTTTGGCCCAAAGAAACTGCCGGAACTCGGGCGATCCGTCGGTCACTTCTTGCGGGAGTTTCGGACGGCCCTCAGCCAGGGTCAGGCCGATGGGGAACCTGCTGCAGCGCGCACGCATGGGCCGGGTGAAGAAACGCAGGCGCCGCCTCGGCGAGCATCGGCGCAGGCGACCGATGCAAGCGAGCGAGAGGCCTCCGAGCGTCCACCGACCCAGATGCACACGCCATGAGTTCGCGCATGCACCCGTCCCGCGCTCTGCGGCGCCACCTCATTCGCATGGCAGTCGTCTATGCAGCGCTTTTTGCCGCGGCGGCCGCCTCGTTGCCCGCTCTCCTGCGCGCCGCCATGCGGCCCGTGTTGGCCCTTCACATCCGTCTCATCGCGACCAGTTTGGATGAGGTCGTCATCCAAGATTTGAAGCTCGCACTGCTCGCCGCTTTCGTCGCCGGTCTCCCGTACTTCTTGTTCGAAGCTTGGACGTTTGTGGCGCCCGCACTGACCCCCGCGGAACGCAGGCGGGGAAGCGCGCTGCTGTTGGGCAGTGCGCTCTGCGCTCTTTTCGGTGCGTCGTTTGCGTGGTGGGTGGTTGTGCCACGGCTCATCCGGTATCTCGCGGCGATCGCGGCGTGGTCGCACGTCCTGCTCTATCTGCGCTACGAGAGTTACGTCTCGTTCGTCGGCACCCTCATTCTTGCGTTTGCCGCCGCCTTCGAACTGCCCATCGCCGTGGCGTGGGCGGTTGGGATGGGGATCATCACGCCGCAGGACCTGAAGGCCAAGCGCCGCTACGCGTACTTCGCGCTCGTTGTCGTGGGCGTGCTCTTGAGCCCGCCAGAGCTCGTCGCCCACCTCACCGTCACCGTGCCGCTTTTCTTGCTCTACGAGGGGAGCATCGCTCTTGCGACCCTCGTGGATCGCCGCCGGCAAAAGGAATCCGCGCAGTCGCCTGCGCTCTCAGAGAGGTGAGACCATGCCCGCTGTCTCATCTAAGGCCCGGCGTTGGCCGCGCCCGCTCCGCTACTTGCATCACTACACCATCGTGTCCTTTGTTCTGCTCGTGGCGAGCGGTCTCGCGCTGTACCTGCCCCAAATTCACCGGTTCATGATCCCCTACATTCCGTGGGTCTACCGGCTACACATCCTGCTCGGGCTCGTGTTTGCCGTCACGCTCCTCACCCCCTTGATCCGCTGGTTGCCGAAAGGCAGGCGCCTGTCCAAGTGGGACTGGACGCTCCCTATCCTCTTCGGCGCCCCGATTGTCGTCACAGGCGTCATGCTGTGGTGGGTGCAGGTCTTTCCCTCGTCCATGCGGAGCCGCGCGTTTCACTGGCACGGATGGCTCACCGCTGTCTTAGGGACGTGGATCCTCATCCACGCCTTCCTGAAGGTGTCGGGCATCCGCCCCAAATCGCGCCTGCTGTACGAGCGCGTCGACTGGGAGCGCCGCCGCTTCCTTGTCTCGCTCGCCACCGGCGCGCTCGGCGCCCTGTTCGTGACGTCGGTCGATCCGGCCGCCTGGCTTCGCGCCCTGCGCGGCCCCTCCAAGGTGGGGCCCGCGAGCCCTATCAACGCCCCGCAGGGGGTGCAGATTTTCCCTGCCTACTACACCGTCGTCAACGGTTACCCGGAGATCGATGCGACCTCCTACCGGCTCGTCGTCGATGGCGATGTGGAGCATCCGCGTTCGTTCACGTACGCGGAGCTCAAGTCGCTCGCCGCCGTCCATGAGACGCAAAATTTCCAGTGCGTCACCGGCTGGAGCGTGCCCAACGTCCGGTGGAAAGGCGTGCACCTCTCGCAACTCGCCATGTGGGTCAAGCCGAGATCGAACGTCCAATACGTCCACTTTTACTCGGGCGACGGCGTGTACACGGAGTGTTTGCGCCTACAAGAGGCGTTCGATCCGACGGTGCTTTTGGCCTACGAGATGGACGGCGCGCCGCTCCTGCGGGAGCAAGGCTTTCCGCTTCGGCTTGTGGTCCCGAAGATGTATGGGTACAAGTCCATCAAGTGGGTGGTGCGCGTGAGCTTCTCCGCGACGCCCATCACGGGCTACTGGGAGCACTTTGGTTATCCGTCGGAGGCGTACTTCGGATCGCGCTGAAACCAAACGCGTCCTTCGGCTCGTATGGACAGATGAAACCTGAACACATCCGGAGTCTCAGGAGGGGGAACCATGATGCGTTGGAATTGGAAGGTTGCTGTGGGATCGTTGGCGTTGGCCGCACTGGGCGCAGGGGCGGCGGTGTCGCCGGTGTTTGCGGCGGCGAAGTCGTCGAAGGCCGCGCAGTCCCACGCAGAGGCGAGCGCGGCAGTCGTGATGGCTGGGAAGCTGTACGGCAACATTCCGAACGTCACCATTCGCGGCGTGGAAGCTGGGAAGGCGCCGTGGGTCGTGGACGGATCGTACCAGCTGAAGAGCAACCTGTTCACGGCGAGTGGGAAGTGGCTCATCATTCCGAAGCAGGGCTATATGGAGAACGGTCAGCCGGTTCCGGCCAAAATTGGCGGCACGACGAACAACATTCCGGCCGTCGGGGCCGAAATCACGTTTGCAAACGCGGCGCCCATTGTGTTGCCGCCGGTCAAGCTGTCGAGCCAAGGTGACTTCTCGTTCCACGACGCCATCCAGTGGCCGAAGGGTGCCGCGCAGCCGGTCATCCTGATTGGGCCCGAGAAGAACGGTCAGCTCGTCGCGTGGTTTGCGGCGTCGGACTTCCTCGCCGACTACGGCCAGGCGACGGGCATGGGCGGCGGATGGGTGAACGCGGCGCATCCAGAGACTCCCGTGCGGCACACCCACCTCGCTTCGAAGAAGTGAGGCACCCTCGCAAGTGACGCCACCACGCCATCCGCGCCGCCCCCGCGCTGGGGCGGCGCGCGGGGAGAGGATTTCGTGCCCTCGGACGAAGAACTGATGCAGCGCGTGGCCCAGGGCGATGCGCGCGCCCTGGATGAGCTGTACGCGCGACACGCCCCCCGCGTGACGGCTATCGCGCGCAGACTCATCGCCGATGCGGACCTGGTGAAAGACGTCGTGCAGGACGTCTTTCTGCGCGTGTGGCGGACGAGATCGTATAACCCAGCGCTCGGCCCCGTGAGCCACTGGCTCGCCGTCGTGACGCGCCACATCGCCGTGGATCACCTGCGCCGCGCGAAACCTCGCGACCGATTTGTCCCGCTCGACCTGCACCCGCCTAGCGCCCACGCCACCGAGGATGTGACGCTGCTCCGGGCCGATCTCGCCCGCGCCCTGCGCACGATTCGGCCGGAAGAGCGCGAGATCCTGGTCCTCGCCTATCTCAGCGGCCTGACCTTGCAGGAAATCTCGGAGCGGCTCCAGATTCCGCTAGGCACCGTGAAGACGCGGCTGCACCGGGGTCTTCGGAGGCTTAGGCAACAGTTGGCTGACTATCCGGAGGTGGAACCATGAGCCCGTCACGGCGCCTGTGCCGATATCTCACCGCCTACCTCACGGGCGATCTCGACGAGCCCACACTCGAGGCCTTCGAGCGCCACGTCCCCCGCTGCCGGGCGTGCCAGGAGGCGCTCGCGGAAGTGATGCCGTCGTGGCAAATGCTTGTGGACGTGGAACCGAGCGCAGAGGACCGCGCCTACGCGGCGTCCTGGCAGAAGGACATCCTCGCCCACGTGCTCGGGACGCGATCCGCGCGACGGCAGCGTGCAGAGCTGGGCTTGGCTTGGCGCGCAAGGCGGGATCGCGTGTATCAAGTGTGGGCCTATGCGGCATCCGCGCTCGCGGTGGCCGCGTCCTTCGGGCTTGTGGTGATGGCCAAGTCGGCCTCGAGCGTTCAGGGCCCGCCGGCCAACGCCATCGCCCAAGGCGCGAGCACGCCCATCGCCGAGGTGCCCATGCAGGCCATGGGGAACGGCGCGGAGGGCAGGCTCTACGTGTTTCGGCAAGGCAAGGCAGAGCGGCTCGTCATCGTGGTGGAGGGGCTGAAACCCGTATCGGCGCCTGGTGCCTACAGCGTGTGGTACGTCCACGGGGACGTGCACGATCTCGCCGCCACCCTGCGCGTCGACGCGCATGGCACAGGCATCGCGATGCTGCCGTACCCGCCGAAGCAGGCGGCGATGGTGGGCATCACGCGGGAACCGGACGCCAAGGACGTGCGCCCGCGCGGGAAGCGCGTCTTGATCGCCAAACTGCCAAAGGCGGCGCTGTGAAGAAGCGGCGCAGGGCACCGCGCGACGCGGGCGGTGGAGACACGGGGTTTTTGCCCACGAGTCAAAAATGCCCGCACTCGAATCATCTCAATCCCATTCCCCGGCTTCGACAGTTGGACTGGGCATGTAAGCTTACGGACGAAGTTGGAGTGCAATTGCAGCGGTGCTTGCGCGACTTATCCACAGGCCCGCGCCGCATTTTCTACCGCCTTTATGTAGGCGTGCGTTTTGTCTTTGAGTCGTACATTCGGGTATAAGTCGACAGGATATTCGTGTCATTCGCCGAAAAAGCAAGAACGGTTCCGTCACCGGTTGCGTGCAGTTAGCTCATACACTATTGCAATCCCAACACCGGCCAGCCCAAGGCCAAGGTCCTGTACACCTTTGGTCGTGAAGACGAAATGGACCTCGAGGCCCTCCAACGCTTTGCCCAGAGCATCCATCGCTTCGTTAGCGACGCGTCTACAGCCCGGACGTGGTTACATAGCGGGCGTCCAAACCACGCTTCTGGACATCCGTCCTACGGGAGCGGCATATCTGCTGGACGAGCTGTGGCGACAGCCCGGGTTCGACAGGATCGTGCGCGAGCCGCTTGCCGACCGCAAGTTCAAAGCGACCGTCGAGCGTCTCATCTTCGCCATGGTCGCGAATCACGCTGTGGTGCTAAGCAGCTAGCGGCCACGGAGGAATGGGTCGACCGTGAAGTGGCTCTTCCCGCTCTGAACGAGTTGAACGTGTAGCAGGCATGCCGGGCAATGGATTTTCTCCTAGATTCGGCGGAAGACCTGCAATACGAGGTCTTCCGCCGAGTGTCCGATTTCCTGAACCTGGACGTGGACCTTCTGCTGTTTGACACGACCCTACATACTACGAGACGGAGGACGAATCAGATGTCGACCTACGGCGCAAGAGGCATTCCACATATTCCAAAGACCACCGACCCGGCTTGCCTCAGGTGGTAGTCGGGCTTGCGGTGATGCGGGACAGAATTTGCAAGCGTTGCTGGACATGACCCGAAAATACAGCGGATCTCAGCGTGGTCGAAGAGGCTAACCAGGACCTTATCGGCTGGCGTCTTGGTCGCGTGATCACAGCGCTGACGAGTGCGCCGCCTTACCCACGTGACGGCGCCGTGTGGGAGCGACCAGCTGGTTTACCATGGCATGAACCAGGTATTCCTGGCACCGTGTCCTTAGGTGAAACAAGCAGGCAATAGAAGCTTGCTGGTCGGCGCTCACGTCTCCGGTCGCCGCGCCTTCATAATCGTACTATACCCCAGGACCGCGTCCACTGCATTTCGCCAATTGAGGTAACGACACTCGCATTCCCGGTGTTTTTCCGGATTCGGAGTGTATAACTGATACAAGAATATGTCGTTCGCCAGCTCCTCGACAGAGCCCCAGAGCCCTGCTCGTAGCCCTGCAGCATAGGCGACGCCGAGTGCCGACATGTCGTCTTCCTTTGAGCACTGAACTGGAATGTTCAAAACGTCCGCCTGAAGCTGCATCAGATGGCGATTGCGCGATGCTCCTCCATCGGCCCGTATTTCGGAAATCGATGTCCCCAACTCGCGTTCGAGCAAATCTTTGGCATCCCTGACTTGAAACGCAATTGATTCAACCGCTGCACGCAAAATGTCAGTACGCGTCGTGCTTCGGTCAATCCCCAAAATCGCAGCACGAGCGGATGAAACCCAGTACGGCGAACCGAGCCCGGTGAACGCAGGAACAAAGTAGACATCACTTTTACGCTGTTCTTCCTTCAAGGCGTCTAGCAGCTCAATCTCCGTATCAATGATACGCAGCTCATTTCTCAGCCACTGAATTGTATCCCCCGTACTACGTATCGCGGCTTCAGCGACGTAAGTGACACGATTACCAACCTTCCACCCTATTGAGGTCAGGACACCCCGGTCGGCCGAGATCGTGACTTCATTACCGATGTTCATCAGCACGGACGTTCCGGTGCCAAAGGTCACCTTGGTTTGGCCTGGTCTTACACATAGATGGCCAAATGAAGATGCCTGAGAGTCGCCCATCACCGCCAGGATGGGCACACCCTTCAAACCCGTCGCCTCGTCAACAACGGTACCATAGAAATCACTTGATGCTCGCACCTCGGGGAGCAAGTCCATTGGTACGCCGAAGAGGCGGCACAGGCGCTCGTCCCACTCAAGCGTGTGGATGTTGAACAACAGGGTCCGGCTTGCATTGCTGATATCCGTAGCGTGGACCCGCCCGCCTGTCAGCTTCCATAAAAGCCACGAGTCCATAGTTCCAACACGTAAATCTGTTTGATTGGCACATGTGATAGACACATGTGATAGTATCCACTGAATCTTCGTGGCAGAGAAATATGGGTCGAGAACTAATCCCGTACTTTGTCGAACCTCGTCTTCCGCTCCTTCGGCCGCTAAACGTTCACAGACCTGCCTTGTGCGTTGGCATTGCCAAACAATTGCAGGATACACGGGGCGTCCGTCGGTGGCACTCCAGACCACACTCGTTTCACGCTGGTTGCACAAGGCCAGACCAATAATTTCCTTCCGTTTAACTTTGGATGCCGCCAACAGCTCCTTCAACACTATACATAGATTGTCGTAAATTTGTTCTGGGTCGTGCTCTACCCACCCCTGTTGGGGATAGCACTGATCATGAGACCGCGAACATTTCCCAACTACATGTCCGTCCTGATTCACTAAAATGGCTTTCGTGCCGGACGTACTCTGGTCAATAGCGATGACGTAGCTCGACACTGATTTGTCACAACCTTTTCATACGACCGAGAACTGTATTTGTGACGCCCTCAGGCGTAAGTCCGTAATGTGCCAGAATTTCTTGTTGGCTTCCTGTGACGGCTGGCTCATCGGGAATTCCTAGAATCAAAAGAGGCTTTGGACACTCCTGTGATAGGACCTCCGCCACAGCTCCCCCCAACCCGCCATGAATACTGTGCTCCTCGAGCGTAACGAAGAGCCGTGTCTTATTGACCTCTGCGAGAATTGCATTTCTATCGAAAGGTTTCAAAGTATGCATGTTTAGCACCGTCGCGGATATACCCTCGTGAGCCAGACGTTCCCAGACGTCCAAAGCGAGCCGCACCATCTCTCCCGTTGATACAAGCGTGACATCCTCACCTTGACGAAGACGGACCGCCTTACCGATCTCGAAAGCAAAGTTGTCGTCCGCATATACATCTCTGACGGGATTCCGACCAATGCGGACGTATGTCCCGTGGCGATCCGTCAAAAGAGCATCGACGAGCTTCCGCACCTCGAAGCGATCAGAGGGCAAAACGACCTGCAGTCCAGGGATCGCACGAGTAACAGCGATGTCTTGCAAGGAATGGTGAGACATCCCCAGGGTGCCATAGCTGACCCCCCCGCTGATACCAATAAGTTTGACGTTAGTGCCAGAATAAGCGACGTCCACTTTAATCTGCTCAATCGCCCGCATCGACAGGAAACACGCGGGCGAGAACACAAAGGGCGTGTAGCCGCAGGAAGCTAACCCCGACGCGATACCTACAATATTCTGCTCTGCAATACCTACCTCAATAAATTGCTTGGGATAGGTCTGAGCAAATGGGGACAGGGCCGCCGAACCCCTAGAGTCGCTCGTCAGTACTACTAGTTCTGGATGCTGAGGAGCGATTTCCATCAACACTTCATTGAAGACCTGCCGTAATGCGACCACCGTCATTGGGCGCCCCCTCCAAGTAATGCGTTAAGCTCGTCTAGAGCACGCAGATACTCCTCCTCAGTTGGAACATGGTGGTGCCATCCAGCCCGATTCTCCGCAAAGGAAATTCCCTTACCCTTTATCGTATTGGCAATTACAAGGGATGGTCTACTTTTGGAAAACGGGACGCTTGCAAACGTGTCGATCAACCCGCGGTAATCGTGACCATCAATTTCGCGGACATCCCAGCCGAAGCTTTCCCATTTACTATGCAGTGGCTCCAAACTCATGACGTTTTCTGTGCTCCCGGAAATTTGCAGTCGGTTGCGGTCGACGATTGCAACAAGATTGTCCAACTGATAGTGGCTTGCGGCCATGGCCGCTTCCCATACGGATCCCTCTGCTAATTCTCCGTCCCCCATCAGAACGAAAACGCGATAACGGCTTTTTGAGTCTGGTTCAGATAAGCGTCCGGCTAACGCCATTCCAACACCGATGGCAAGTCCATGACCTAGGGCTCCCGTATTCATTTCAACACCAGGAATTTTGTTATTTGGATGCCCTATAAAGGGCGAACCATAATGACAGTACGTCTTCAGTAGATCAGGGTCAAAGAAACCCATTTGGGCCAAAGTAGCGTAGTACGCCTCCACAGCGTGGCCCTTGCTAAGAATGAATCGGTCGCGACCTTCCCAATCCGGCTGTTTAGGGTCAACGCGAAGAATTCCTCCGAAGTAAAGGGACACTAAAATGTCAGTTTCACCCAGAGATGAACCTGTGTGCCCGGTCTGCGCCTCATAGATCATGTTCATGATCTGGAGGCGCACTTGGGTTGCGACCTGTTCTAGCCGACGCAGCTCCTCGAATTCCATTACCAACTCCACTCACCCCCGCGCAGCCAAGACTGAATTTCTTCGGCCGTGGGATCGACAGGATCCGGAGATAGACCCGGGATGTATTTGCATGCCTCGTAAAGCACGGGAACGACATTCGCGTGGACCCCTGCGACGTGATGAACGTACGGTCCCGTTACCAACCTTTCTTCCCAAAGAGGCCAATCTTTCACTTCAACCCACAAGTAACTGCCTCGCGTGAACGGTCCTTGAATACCTTTTGCACGCCCTAGAAACAATTGATATTCTCCGCAGTCCCCATCAAACCGTACTATAGAAACTTCGCCGCCTTTAATTTCACCCTCATGCGTTCCCGGCGCATGTGTATCGAACAGGAAGTGTTCACGGACCACTGGTCGATCTGATACCGAGAGTGTCGTGGGAAAGTTGCCGCAGTGGAACAATAGTTCACCGTTCTCTAGGTCAGGGTGCCGAATTGTAAGATCTGCAAAGAACGGAGGGGTCTCACCCATGCTTGCAGCTTGCGCCAGCAAGGCGCTAATAGCCCCGTGAACGTCGGTCTCACAAGTGACTGGAAAACCCTCATCTGTTAACAGCGCGTTGGTCAAGCACGGCATGATGCCGATGAGGTCCTGAAGTGCGGACCAGCATTGGATCGCAACGGTCTGGCAACGATACTGTTGCAGTTTTTGTGCGATCGCCGTTTTCAAAGCTACGATTCGCTGCAACGCTTCATCGTGAATTCCCCGAAGCTCAAACCGAGATTTCAACAAAGCACATTGTTCCTTAAAGTCAACAGATTGAATGCGCACAATTTCCAGCGTGAGGTCCGTAATTTCCTCGAGATTTAGAGGGATAACTTGAATACCAAACTTCTCGAGTAACTCCCCCTCATTGCACATCATGGTCCAAAACGAAGTAGGTCTTGGGCCAATTTGCAGTATCCTCATGTTCTTGAGCATCTTAATTACGTTCGATGCTGCTATGAAATTTTTAAATCCTCTACGAAAAACTTCACTCTCAACCGTGCTATTCACAATATAGGTAAAGGGAACTCCGAATCGCCGGAGGATCTTTCCTGTCGCAAATAAGCCGCACTGGGTGTCACGCAAGCGAGCCCCTGACGAAAGCGGTGCATCGTCCCTAGGTCCCCACAATAAGAATGGCTTATTCAAGGCCTTCCCTACCCTGGCAACCGCGTCCTCGGTCCCGAAATTACAATGAGGAGCGAAGACCGCATCGACATCCATTGACTTTAGGTAATTCGTTATCTTGATTTCTTCATCAAGATCGTCCTTTAATAGACCTTCGTCGGAGACAGCTGAAATGTCAATAACCTCGATGCCGGGAAATTTATCGATATGATTTACTATGACATCTCTTTGTCTCTTCGCTTCAGTTTTGCTAAAAACCGAGCGACGGGTTGGTACGTAAGCGAGGCGAATACGCTCCATGATATGAAACCTCCCTCGATGCTCAATATCGCCTAATACAAGTAAGTTACTCGTTCACAGGTCCCTTCTAATCAGCAACACCGCCATATACGGACGACCTGGCAGATTAACTCTCCCATCACCCTTTATTAAGTAATCTTGTTCGTATATTTCCATATTCCATGTATCTATAATCTTGACCCGATATTCGTTCACCTCGCCGACATAAATATCACGAAAGAGCGGCTGACTATTTCCAAAATAGAATAAGTAGTATTCGCCTTCTTTCCCGCCACAGACATCATCCCAAGACAACCTAATCTTCCTCAGAGGCCCTAGTTCGCCCAAGACTTGCTTTAGGAACTGGATCCGCGATACACTTTCGCCTCTCAGGTTTCCTCCGTGACACCACCAGAGTAACCGGTCGACACCTAAATAAGTTTCCCCATGTGACCCGAAACCGCCCCGAACATAGCACTCCCAGAATCTACGAACAAATTCTTGGGGAGGGAGGTTGCCCCATGCGTACGGTATGTTACCCTCATACCCCATTTCGTCGTACATAACAGGTTTTCCATACCGATCTATCAATCCATCTACTTCCTCGGTTGTAAGGTATAGATCCCTTCTCTGAACGCTCACATGTGTAATCCAACTACGGGAATAGTCAAAGAGCTTATGGCCGTTGTGAATTGAAATTAGTCTTTGATGTCCATCAATGTCTCGAAGATATTCACCTAATCTATCCCAGTGTTGTTCGCTTTTTTCTGCAATAAAGTCCCACTCATTCGCGAGAGACCACCATACATTTCGATAAGCACCGAGTCGAGCCACTACGTACCGCAGATACCTTTCATCCTCCTCCACACTCATCGACGAGAAGCCCCATTTGTCGTAAGGATGAAAGAGAATGATGTCAGCCTGAATGCTGATTCTGAGTAATTGTTCAACACACTCCTCAAAACGGCGGAAGAAATCGACGTTTAGCCGAGAGAAGTCCCAAGTCCCATCGGACCGTCGCTCAAACGGGTAATAGCGCGGCTCATCCGTATATCGATGCTCGTCTTTGCTGAATGGATACCATTTTGGGAAAACGCACATCCGAACTTTATTAAACGGGCTTTGCCGTAACGTGTTCAGGGTATGCTGGCGCGTGACGCTGTCTTGATGAGCCCATGCGTAACATGTCGTCCCAATAGGCAGGAATCGTTCACCGTTATGAAGTATAAAACCGTTTTTATCTGACACGCGGACAGGCCCGCCCGCATCAGCATGACACTCGCTGCAGTGAAATTTGCCTTCAATGCCGTGTATTCGAGGATGACTACTCGAAACACGATAATTCCAGGTTCCAGCTTGCTCTGGACAAAATCGAACTTTGAATATAGTGCCACCATCGTAGAACCCTAATATACGTCGCTGCTCATTCATGTGACTAAATTCCACTGTTACCGATACGTCAAACGGATCATTTACGACTTCCCCAATATCAAATGTCAACTCGTAGATACCGTGTTGCGTCAGACAAAGGTCCATAGAAAACAACCCCTCCTGATGATGTAACCTGTTGATGATGTCAGGCCTTCAGACCTTATCGATAAGCTCCTTGCAAACCAGATACAAAATACTTTTGGAAAGCCATATACACAACAAAGACGGGTATGACCGACAAAATAACTCCAGCCATCATCAGCGTGTAGTTCGTCGAATACTGAGACGTGAATTGTAAAAGACCAGCCGGAAGAGTAAGCCTATCTTGGTTCGTTATAAACGTTTGAGCTAAAAGGAACTCGTTCCACGTCGCCAGAAAGTCAAGGATTACGAGCGCGGCAACTGCAGGTCTACAAATAGGCAGTATTATGTTCCAGTAAATCCTCAAGTCACTGCAACCATCCATCTTCGCGGCTTCATCGAGCTCCTTTGGAATCTGCCTCATAAATCCCCGCATTACCAAAACTCCGAACGGCAGACCGAAGGCCAAGTACATCAAGATTAAAAAGAAGTATGTGTTGATAAGATGAAGCTCGTTGCCCATAATGCTTAAAGGCACTAGGGTCATTTGGAACGGCACAATCATTCCGACGAAAATGAAAAGAAACACCAGCTTACTCCACCTAAAGTCCATTCGTGTCAATACGAATGCAGCAAGGGATTCTAGAAGGATCCCGAGCGGAACTTTAATAACACATATCAGCAAACTGTTTCTCATGTAGATCCCCAGTTGACCTACAGTCCACGCCTGTGAAAAGTTTGACCACTCAACTCGTCTAGGAAGCGACAAAAATGGACTTGTCACAAAGTCCGACTGAGACTTCATTGCCGCGATAAACACATAGAACAGCGGTATTATCCATATAAAAGCTGCACAGGATAGCAATCCATACCTCAAAAAATTACGTAATACGGCATGTTTTCGAATCATTCAACCACCACCTTTTCTCACTCAATCTCTTGACATGTAGATCACATATGGCACTGCGAGGGCACCTACTATGAGCATCATCACGACTGATATTGCGGCGCCAATGCCGTAGTTGTTAAACATAAAGGTTTGTGTATACATCCACGTAGACAGCACCTCAGTACCATAAGCAGGGCCTCCATTCGTCATGGCATAAATGATGTCGAATACCTTAAGCGCTCCGATTAGCGTGATTGAAATAACAACAACGAAAGACTCCTTAAGCAAGGGAATAGTAATAGCGAATAGCGTGCGAAGCGCCGAAGCACCTTCAATCGCAGCTGCCTCGTATACCTCAGTCGGAAGCGCCTGGAGTCCAGCCAAAAACAGAACCATGATACCGCCCGTGGATTGCCACAAAGACGCCAAAAACACCATGTATAGCGCCGTATGCGGATTTCCCAACCAACCAGAAGAACTGCCCGAAACCGCTCCAAACCACGCCAAAAGTCTATCCAGCAACCCTTGTTGAGGGTAATAGATCCACTGCCACACGACAGCAACAATAATGTTAGACAGTATATAAGGGAAATAAAACACTGAACGGTATATGGTGCGTCCTCTGAACCGCTGATTTAACACAAGCGCCAAAGCAAGACCGAGTACCACCGGGAGTGATACCGACATAATTGTCCAAATGATTGTGTTCCTCAATGCAACCCCAAATACCGGATCGCTCTGAAATAAGTAAACGTAATTACGAAGTCCCACGAAGACTCGCGATGATATCCCATTCCACTTAAATAAACTAATAATAATCGTATATACCGAAGGGTAAATTATGATGAATATATAAATTAAAAGCGACGGTGCTAAGTAAACCCAGGGGTTAAGTCTCTTCGCGACCATGCGTTCGTCCTCCCGGAAGGGCGGGGCGCCCCGCCCAACAGCTCATTGGTTTTGTGACTTATACGAAGAAACTGACTCTTGCATGAACTGAGCCGCTTGTTCCGGTGACAACCGCCCTAATGCAACCGAGTCTTCTGCCTGCCAGAGCGACTCCACCAACGGTTGCGGCAAGGCTTGGTCCCCGATTAGGTACGAACCGTCTTTCTTCATATCGGCAAGAATTTTCGCGGCATTCGGCGTGGTAGGTGGCACGGACTGGTTCGCGTAAGGACCGGCTAGTATTTTCGAATTATGCTGTAGAGTCGCCTTGCTCGTGTAGAAATTTAGAAACTCCGCAGCTTCTTTTGGATGTTTGCTGTTTGAGGCAATATAGAAGCCTTGGGCGAAGCCAATGAGCTCGTTCGGTCTTTGATCTTCCGGAAACGGGAAGACACCTGCTTTATTCAAACTAAACCCGTCTGACATCAGTTGTTCATCAAGCCACGGACCAGTCAACAGCATCGCTACCTTTCCTGTCATAAATTGATTAATATCCTGATCTTCGTTTATAGACATGAATCCAGGTATAAAATAGTTTTTCTTAACCCACTGCCGAAACAGAGCATAAGCTTGGATTACCCGCGGAGAATCCCAATTGCCCTGAAGATTCATGAGTTGTGACATCCCTTGTGCCCCAACCTCATGGTAGAGTATTGCCTCAAAATAGCGCATGGTGTACCAGTGATTAATGCCCCCCAGCCCAAATGGACTGACACTATGTTGCACGAGAACGTTACACACATGTTCCAGCTCCGAAAAAGTAGTTGGTGGTTTAAGTCCGTATTTTTCAAAGATATCCTTTCGGTAATACAGTTCCAGTCCATTCAAAGTTACGGGAACCATATACAATTTGCCGTTATAACTTGCAAATTTAATCGCAGCGGGAGAAAACCTTTGATACCAGCCGTACTTCTGGGCGTAGGAATTCAGATTCAGCGCCAATCCGTTCGACTCGTAATACGACGCCAAAGTACCGCCCCAGTCAAAAAAGATATCGGGGAGAGAATGAGAACTGGCCGCAACCTTCTCTTGCTGCTTAATAGCATCCACGGCAAACGTGTCCAGTTGTATCCGGATGTTTGGATGTAGCCTTTCAAATTGACTTATAATCGCCTGATCTGCGGATTTTCCGCTTGTCAAATCCCACATGGTTAGCACGACAGGGTTCGAACTAGCTGCACCATTGGTTTGGTTTACATCAGAATTATTGGACTGCTCCACGCCACACCCTGCTACTGCGGCAGCCACAAATCCTGCCACGACTCCTACACGTACGTAGTTAGTGCGCGCCACGATATAACCCCCTCATTTTATAAATGTTTCAACAAGCCGAAGTTGGTTATTGAAAGATAGCGCATACATTCACTATAAATAACCACCTCATTTCAATTAAATTTTATAAGCCAATTCTATGGGGGACGTGAAGCGTTGTCAATATGGGTTTTGCGAATATTGCTCTAATTAATCAATATCGTTGGAGTCGAACTATCGCATTCATGAAACACGGTCAAGACCAGCGATAACGACATGAACAACGACATGAATATAATTACGTCGATAAGTTTATCGATAATCAGGTGAATTCAGTTTGAAAAAAGGCTTCTCAAACCAGAATCGTACAGCTGACTTTTTTATTAAAATCGTGTAGAATTCATTTGAACTTATTAGAAGCAGATTCATAAGGGGAGGACAGGCCACCATCATGACCATCGATGAAATTGCCAAAAGGGCAAAGGTATCCAGGGCCACTGTATCATTAGCATTAAACGGAAAGCCTGGTGTCAGTAAAGAAACGAGGAATCATGTTTTATCAATTGCTCGTGAATTAGGCTATATTAAAAGAAATACGCATCGAAAGTCGGAGAAGGGCAATAAAATTGTAAGACTGACTTCATTGCCGAACAGGGGTTTCCTCACTGACTCATTTAGTGAACAACCATTCTTTTCGTCGCTTCTTGGGTACATAGAAGCTGCATGCCGAGACAGAGGATATGGTCTCATGTATTCCACAGTGGGGCATGATCATGTTGCGGAAGGGCTACTTGAACTTGAAAGTCTCCACCCTGCCGAAGGGATTATTGTGCTTGGCACGAACCTATCAAAATCAGAAGCCGAGGAAATTTGCGAACATCCAGACCTTCGTAACAGAGTTGTCATGCTCGATGTTAAGTATGACGACGTAGCGGGCAACTTCGTTGTTATGAACAACAAGCTCGGAGCTCGACAGGCAGCTGAACATCTATTTCAATACGGCCATCGAAGCATCGGTTACGTTCGCTCAAATGTAAGAATCCATAATTTTTTAGAACGTGAGGAGGGCTTCCTTGCAGCAGCGCAGGCCCTGGGATTAGGAAACTGCACAATTTTTGAGGCGGAGCCTTCCTTATTTAGTCCTCAGGAAGACTTTGTACGCAGGTTCGTGTCCGCTCTCGAGCGTCCTACAGCTCTCTTCTGTGAATGTGACTATATTGCCGTCAGCGTCGCACGAGCACTGATGCGTGTAGGACTCTCCATACCGCATGATGTGTCGATAGTGGGATTCGACGACATTCCAGAGACGGAACTTTTGACTCCGCCGTTGACTACAGTTCAGGTTCCACGTCAACTTTTAGGCGAACTTTGCGTCTCAGCAATCATAGACGGTAGCCCAAATTCACAAAGGACTGCAACCCAAAAAATTATGCTCGATACAAATTTGATATCTAGAAAATCCGTTAGATTTATTCAATTATAGGCAATGAACTTTTTGAGACTTATGAGCCCTTGTCAAACAAGGGCTTTGACCACAAAGGAGCTTACCCTTGCTTCAGAGAGAAAGTGGTATCAACCAAACCATTTATTCAGAGCGATGTTAAGCATCGGTTCAACCCCGCATGGCGTTCGCCCTCCAGCTGACAGCTAGATTGGGCATGTAAGCTTATGGACGAAGTTGGAGTGCAATTGCAGCGGTGCTTGCGCGACTTATCCACAGGCCCGCGCCGCATTTTCTACCGCCTTTATGTAGGCGTGCGTTTTGTCTTTGAGTCGTACATTCGGGTATAAGTCGACAGGATATTCGTGTCATTCGCCGAAAAAGCAAGAACGGTTCCGTCACCGGTTGCGTGCAGTTAGCTCATACACTATTGCAATCCCAACACCGGCCAGCCCAAGGCCAAGGTCCTGTACACCTTTGGTCGTGAAGACGAAATGGACCTCGAGGCCCTCCAACGCTTTGCCCAGAGCATCCATCGCTTCGTTAGCGACGAGTCTACAGCCCGGACGTGGTTACATGGCGGGCGTCCAAACCACGCTGCTGGACATCCGTCCTACGGGAGCGCTGCTGGACGAGCTGTGGCAACAGCCCGGGTTCGACAAGGTCGTGCGCGAGCCGCTTGCCGACCGCAAGTTCAAAGCGACTGTCGAGCGTCTCATCTTCGCCATGGTCGCGAATCACGCTGTGGTGCTAAGCAGCTAGCGGCCACGGACGAATGGGTCGACCGTGAAGTGGCTCTTCCCGCTCTGAACGAGTTGAACGTGAATGTCCTCAAGGTCTTCGGTTTGGCTGATTCACACCCCATCGCCAGCGCGACCAAGCCTCGTGCGCCTGAGCAGCAGGCTGTTCGACACCACGCTCACCGAGCTCAGTGACATCGCTGCGCCCGCGATGATCGGGCTCAAGATCCCCATCGCCGCGAGCGGGATGCCAAGCACGTTGTACACCAGCGCCCAAAACAGGTTCTGCCGAATTTTGCGCATCGTCGCCTTCGCGAGGCGCAGCGCGTCGATCACGGCCCACACCTCGCCGCGCATCAACGCCACGCCCGCCACCTCGAGCGCGACGTCGGCGCCCGTGCCCATCGCCATACCCACGTCCGCCGCGGCGAGCGCCGGCGCGTCGTTGATCCCGTCGCCCACCATCGCCACCACGCGGCCGGATCGGCGAAGCGCCTCCACCTGCTCTGCCTTCTCGGCCGGCAGCACGCCCGCCAGCACCCGCTCGATGCCGAGCCGTTTCGCAATGGCTTGCGCGGTCTTCTCGCTGTCGCCCGTCGCCATCCACACGTCAATGCCCATGTTCTTGAGCGCGTCCACCGCCGCGCGCGCATCCGGCTTCAAGTCGTCCGCCAGCCCAAGGACACCCACCACTTTGTCGCCTTGCGCCACCACGACGGCCGTCTGCCCCGATTCGCTCAGCCGCTGCGTCACCTCGTCCGGCGCGCTTCCGACCGCCGCCGCGATGAATCGCGCACTTCCCACCCAAACGCGCTGGCCGTCGATCGCGCCCTCCATGCCGAAGCCCGGCACCGCTTTGACGCCCTCCGCCTGCGGCACCTCGACGCCGCGCGATCTCGCCGCTTCCACGACCGCCCGGCCGAGCGGGTGCTCGCTCTGCGCCTCGAGCGCCGCCGCCAAGCGAAGCACGTCCCGTTCCTCATACTCCTCGGCGGCCCAGATCTGTGTCACCACGGGCCTGCCGACAGTCAGCGTGCCCGTCTTATCCAGCACGACGACATCCACCCGGTGCGCCGCCTCCAGGTGCTCGCCGCCCTTCACCAGGATGCCGTGCTCGGCGCCGAGCCCCGTGCCCACCATGATGGCCGTCGGCGTCGCGAGCCCAAGCGAACACGGGCAGGCAATCACGAGGACCGCGATGGCCGCAAACAGCCCGTGCGACCAGTGGCCCAGGGCGCCCCAGGCGAGAAGCGTGATACACGCCGCCGCCAGCACGGACGGCACAAACACGCCTGAGATGCGATCCGCCAGGCGCTGCACGGGCGCCTTCGAACCCTGCGCGCGCTCGACCAGGCGGATGATCTGCGCGAGCATGGTGTCGCGCCCCACCCTCGTGACGCGCATCACAAACGGGTTCACCTGATTGAGGGATGCGCCCACCACCTCGTCGCCCGGCCGCTTTTGCACGGGAAGCGCCTCACCCGTCAGAAACGACTCGTCGACGCTCGTCTCGCCCTCCACCAGCACGCCGTCCGCAGGCACCTTTTCGCCGGGACGGACGCGGACGAGATCGCCCACCGCAAGCGCATGCACCGGGACGTCCACCTCGGCGCCGTCGCGCAGCACGTGGGCCTCCTTGGCCCCAAGCTCCGCCAGCGCCGCAATGGCCGCGCTGGACCTGGCCTTCGCCCGCGCCTCGAGGAGCTTGCCCATGAAGATGAGCGTCACGACGGTCGCCGAGCTGTCGAAATACACGTCTTGGCGGCCCATGACCGTGAGCACCGCGCTGTACACGTACGCGACGGTCGTGCCGAGCGCGACGAGCACGTCCATGTTGGCCGCGCCGCCGCGCAGGGCGTGATAGGCGCCCTTGTAGAATCGCCAGCCCGTGTAGAACTGCACCGGCGTCGCGAGCAGCCACGCGAGCCAGGCCGGGAGAAACGGCCGCCCGCCCGCCAGCATGACGAACATCTGCACCACAAGCGGGAGGGTCAGCAGGGCGGAACCGGCGAACGTGGCAAGATCGCGCCGATACGCCTGGCGCCTTTTCTCCTCCTCCTGCGCCTCCACCTCGCTCACGAGCGCCGCGCCGTAGCCCGCCTTCTCCACCGCGCGGACGATGTCTTCGACGCCGATCACGCCGGGCACGTAGGCCACATGCGCGCGCTCCGTCGCGAGGTTGACGTGGACCTGTTTGACGGCGTCGATCCGCCCCACCACCTTCTCGATCCGCGCCGCGCAGGCTGCGCAGGTCATCCCGGTAATGGCGAGATCGACCTCTTGCAGCGGCACGGCGTACCCCGTCTTCTCGATGCGCGCCACGATGTCGGTCCACGGCGTGTCGGGCGCAAGGACGACGCGCGCGCGCTCGGACGCGAGATTCACGTTCACCTCGCGCACCCCGGGCAGCTTCGACAGGTTTTTCTCGATCCGCGCCGCACAAGCCGCGCAGGTCATCCCTTCGATGGGCAACGTGAGTTCACGCGCCTCTTCCATACACCACCACTCCCTGACGGGATCGTCTCTTTCGCGGTTGCTCTCACGAAGTCATGATACCCCTATAGGGTATGTAGCGTCAAGCGAAGCGGGCCGGCGGGGCCTCGTGGGAAGGCATGCGGCGCGCGGAGGCGAGCGGCGTCTCGGGGTCCCAGCCATGCGGCGGGGAGTGGGCAGCGTCCCGGGGGCCCAGCCATGCGGCGCGCGGAGGTGGGAGGGCTCGCGTGCCACTTACGGGCGGGTGCTTCACGTGCCACTTGCTGTGAAGTGGTTGCGCGCGTCATAAACAAGCGTTAACTTGGAAAGCGGGCGCACACCTGTCAGCTGGCGCTCACCTTGACTGCGCGCACGCGCAGTTGCAAGGGCGGCGCCAAAGGAACAAAGGAACGTCGAGGGACCCGCGCCTCCAGCCTGCGCGGCCTCGCGCGCATGGACGCCTGTGGGCCGCCTGCCAGGGGCCTCGAGCAACGTGCGCCTTCATCCCGACCTGCCTGCAGGCGAACGAGAGATTCGCGATTTCATTTCACACGTTTCCATTTCGCACGACATAGGAGCCTGTCATCATGCGATACCCGCGCCTCAACACCAGCATTCCCCGCGAGACGTACGCGTTTCTCGTGGCGAGACTGTTGAACGCCATGGGGAGCGCTTTCATCTGGCCGCTCACGACCATCTATGTGCACAACGTCCTTCTCGGCAACTACGCCGAGGCCGGTTGGGTGCTGTTTGGCCAATCGCTCGCCGGCGGCATCGGCCAGTTCGCAGGCGGAGCCGCGTATCAGCGACTCGGCCCTACCCGGCTCATCGTCGGATCGCTCGCGTTGACGGCCATGGCCCAGTGGAGCCTGATGCTCGCGCACACGTTTCCCGTGTACGCACTCTGCATCGCGTGCAACAGCTTCCTCATTTCCGCCACACAGCCCGCGCTGAACGCGTTTGTGGGCAACCGGTGGAAGGCGCACAGCGCCCGGCTGTTCAACACCATGTACGTGATGACGAACATCGGCATCGCCGTCGGCACCGCGCTCGCAGGCGTGATCGCGTCCATCTCCTTTACGCTCACCTTCTTTTTGAACGGCGTGCTCACCTGGTCGTTTGCCATTTTCATGTGGCGATTCTTCCGCCGGATCAAGCCCGATCCCGACGACGCCGCCGTCAACGCCCTGCCGCAGATGGGCGCATCCGGCTGGCAGCTGTTGCGAAACTACCGGGTCTATGCGCTTCTTGGAGGAGGCATGCTGGCCCTGAGCCTCGCGCTCGCGGCCTGGAACTCCGGCGTGGCGCCGTATCTGAACCAGACGGGCCACCAGCCCGACGCGTACAGCGTGCTCTGGACGGTCAACGGCACGCTCATTCTCGTCGGCCAACCGGTGACGAATTGGATCAAGCGCCGCGTGACCAAGACCCCCACCGCCCAGCTTGTCCTGAGCAGCGCGCTGTACGCCGTCGCGTTCGCCGGCATGGCCCTGTTGCACCGAGCGTATCCCGCGCTCGTGGCCGGCATGGTGGTGGCGACGTTCGGAGAAATGCTGAACGCCCCCACGGTGCCCGAGCTCGTGACGCGGATGACCGGGCCCCACGCGGCGTTTTACCTCGGGCTCGTCGGCGCCATCGGCAACGTCGGCAGCCTCCTCGGCCCCGTTCTGTTTGGCCATCTGTTCGATCTCGCCGGCATCTCGCCCATTCTCTGGGTGGCCACGGGAGCGTGTGCGCTGGCCACAGTGGCCTATGCGGGGTATGCGAGAACGGTCAAGCCCGTGATGGCGCCGGAATTAAACGCGCGGCATCCACGTCGCAGGTGGAGCAGGAACGGAGAAGAACAGTCGTTTCCGAAGTGATGGATGTGCCGATTCGAGAACTCCTTGCTCTGCGGCTCGACCGATGGCGCCGTTGGCGGCGTATACGGCCCAAAATCTTTCTTCGCGACGCGAATGGACAGATTGCGCCACGGTCCTTCATCAAGCGTGGTCAGCAATGGAGCCACCGCCAACGAGCGATCCCAGGGGCGTGATCGATGCGTTGGTTCAGCTTCGCATCCTGGAGCGAAGAACGGACGGCCGACACCACGCGCTGCCTCGTCTGCACCATCAAATACCGCGCCGCACGCGACGCCTTCACGCACCCAACCATACCCCCAGGCCGTCGTCTAGCAAGCCGCACACGCAGCCTCTGTCATCGCAGGGCGCACCGCGCACCCGCAGCCCAGCCCCTCAGCCTCACAGAGCCGCGGTTCGCAGCACACCTACCTGTCACGCACGCTCAAGCCGCACCCGCGTACCGCGGCCACCCGGTTCCGCCGGCTCGACCATCAGTCGGCGCGGCACGCGCTCGCGCAGCTCTGGCACGTGGCTGATGAGCCCGATGGCCATGCGCTCTTGGCGCAACCGCTCGAGGGAGGTCATGACGACGTCGAGCAGGTCGGGATCGAGCGTGCCAAACCCTTCGTCCAGGAAGAAGAACTCGAGCGGGTGCTCGCCACTCAGCTGAATGTGCGCGGAGAGCGCAAGGGCGAGCGACAGCGACGTGACGAACGTCTCGCCGCCGGACAATGTGGCGACGGGGCGCTCGATGCCGCCCAGGTGATCGTCGCGAATGACGAAATCTCCGTTCGGCGTGAGCACCAGCCGATAGCGCCCGTGCGTGAGCGAGGCGAGGCGCTCGGAGGCTTGCCGCGCCACGTCGGCCATCTGCTCGCGGCCGACGAATTGCACGAACGCGTTGCCGCGAAGGACTTCGCTCAACGTCTTCAGCCGGCGCGCCACGTGTTGCGCTTGTTCCAGGTCTGCGCGAACGGCGAGATAGCGATCCCGCCGTGCCTCCAGATCCAAGAGCTGCTGCTTGGTCGCGCCGACCTGCTGCTGAGCCTCGCCCTGAGCGGCCTCAGCGGCTGCGGCGCGCGCACGGGCGGCGGCGAGATCGGCCTCGTCCAGGCGCCTGTCCCCGAGCTCGCGGGCGAGATCGGCGAGCTGGCGCGTGATGGTCCGCACGGCCTCGTGGTAGGCCGTGAGCGCCTGTTCCGCGGACGCCGCCTCGTGCTCGTCAAGGAGCGCGTCGCGCACGTCGCCCGCGGTGGCGAAAGCGGAGTCCGCGAGCGCACGTGCCATCTCGTCCTCGGCGCGCGTCTCACTGCGGCGCGCCTCCGCGAGCGCGGCGTCTGCCTGCGCGGCCTCGGTCTGCGCCCGCTCGCGCAGGGCCTCGGCCTGGCGGCGCGCTTGCACGGCGTCCTCCAACGCGCGCCGGAGGGCGTCAAGCGCCGCATCCACCCGCAGGCGGGCCTCGGCGAGCGGCTTGCCGCCCGTCATCTCGTCGAGGCGGGCCTTGTCGTGATCGGCACTCGTGCGAAGCTGGGCGGCGCGCAGCTCGGCCTCGCGCACGCGGCCATCCGCGTCCTGCCGCTCGCGCGCCGCCTCCTGCAGGCGGGCGTTCAGGTCGGCGAGCGCCGCCGCGAGCTCGCTTCGGCGTGCGTCCGCCTGCGCCGCCTGGCGATCATCCTCCTCGAGGCGCCGGAGCCGGGCCTCGACGGCTTGGCCGAGCGCCTCCATGGCGATCCCGTCGCCAAGCCCGACCTCCCCCGCGGCCTGGCGCAGCTGATCCGCCGCCCGGGCTGCCTCGTCCTCCGCCTGCGCCGCCGCTACGCGCTGCCGATCGAGCTCCGCCCTCGCCGCCTTAAGCCGTTCGTCGGCCGCGAGGACATCGCCCGCTGCGCGCTGCAGGCGCTCGCTGAGATTCGCCGCCTCGTCCGAGAGCGCCTTAGCCTCGTCATCCCACGCCGACCACTGCCTCTGCCCTTCCGCGAACTCACCCTCCGCGCGCCGGATGACGGGCCTCCACGCTTCGGCGGTCGTTGGAGGCTCGCCCCCCGCTGTCCCTGGGGCAGTCGGCCACAGCTCGGCGAGGGCCGCCTGCCGGCGCGCCACCTCGGCCGCCGCGCGCTCCGCGTCGCCACCCGCAGCCTCCACCCGAGCGAGCACCACCTCGTACCTCGATTCGGCCTCGCGCAGCGCCCGGTCCGCGTCCTGCCACCTCGCCTCCGCCTCGGCGAGCCTCGCGTCATCCGCTTCCGTCCACGCATCGAGGGTCTCCGGCCGCACATCCCCCTCGGCCTCCGCCCCGACGCCCTCTACCGCGCCGATGGCCGGGCTCGGGTGGTGGAGCGCGCCGCACACGGGACACGGCTCCCCTTCGACGAGCCTGCGTGCGAGGTCGGCGATCACGGCGGTCTCCCGCGCAGCCCACCGCCGCTCGCGCTCGCTGCGCAGCTCGTCCCACGTGTGTCGCGCCGCGGCAGCCGCTTCGGCGAGCGCTTGGCGCCTCGCCTCCGCCTGATTCAGCTCCTTCTGCGTCGCGACCTGCTGGTCACGAGCTTTCTGCAGCGTCGACTCCGCCTCCTCGAGCGAAGCGACGCGCTCCTCGGCCCGCAGAAGCCACGCGCGCAGGTCACCGAGGCGCTCGGGCGTCGCTTCCGGCTTCCCCGCTTCGTGGGCCGCTTTGCGCGCCTCGAGCGACGCCGACTCCGCCAAGAGCGCCTGTCGCACCGCGGCGGCCGCTTGCTGCGCGCGTTCTGCCGCCTGCACGCTTGCCTCGCGTTCGGCGAGAAGCCCAGCCTGATGCGCCGCAGCCGCGGAAGCAACCCGCCAGGCCTCAAGCGCGCGCCGGGCGCGATCGAGCGCGGCGCGGGTCTCGGGCGACACGTGATGGGCGCGAAAGGCCCGCTCCGCCTCGTCCATCGCGCGCCGCAACTGTTCCACTTCCGCCTCCAGCTTGGCGCACGCCTCCTCCGCCTTTGCGAAGGCCTCCCGCTCGCGGGCGAGGTGGGCTTCCGCTGCGGCAAGCGCCTGCGCCTTTTCCTTCCATGCGGCCTCGAGCGACGCGGCCTCCTTGAGGCGCGCCTGCTCCGCGACGAGGGCGGGCTCTTCAGCGGCCCGCCGAGCCTCGGCCGTTCGTTCTGCCTGCACGGCCTCCTCCAGCCGCCGCTCCGCCTCCGCAAGGGCCGATCGCGCCCCATCCGCGCGCTCCACGGCCTGCGCAACCGCGGCCCTGGCCTCCTCCCAGCGGATGACCAACGGCAACAGCTCCTTGGCCCGCCGATGGCGCGCGAGCCGCTCCTCCAAGCGGACCATGGCCTCCGCCCGGTTGCGCAGAGCTTCTGCCTCCGCCTCCGCCTTTTTGCGCAGGGCGTCAAGCTCCGCGATGTGCTCGATCTCCTTCAGCCGAGCTTCCGCCTCGCGCCGCTCCTTGGATGCCCTATCGAGCGCCGCCAAGGCGGCCGCGTGCGCCTGCCGCGCTCGCTCGACCGCCTCCTCGGACGCGTCGCCCATCTCAGCCAGGGCCGCCTCGCACTCCGCGACGCGCTGCGCCGCCTCGTTCAGCCGCTGTGACACCTTTTCGGCCAGCTTCTTGCCGTACCGCTCGAGGCCGAAGAGCCGCTCGAGCATCTTGTTTCGGTCGGCGCCCGTCAGCTGCAGAAACTCCGCGAACTGCCCCTGTGGCAGCACCACCGCCCGCGTGAAATCCTGCATCTCGAGCCCCAGGATGCGCGCGATGGCCGCGTCCACCTCGCGCGGCCCCTCGGCCACCATCACGAGCCCCGGGGCGTCCGTGTCCGGTGCCTCGATCTGTAGCAGCCGGCATCCGGCAGACGTCACCGAAAACCCGCTGTTGCCGCGCTTGAAGGCCCGCTCCACGCGGTATCGCCGCCGCCGCGTCCCTGCGCCAATGTCAAACTCGAACACAATCTCCATGCGCGCCTCGAGCGGATTCATCGTCCCCTGCGTGCTGCGCGAGGCCCGCGTCGCGCTCCCGTACAGCGCCAGCGTGATGGCGTCGAGCAGCGTCGACTTGCCGCTGCCCGTCGGCCCAAAGATGCCAAACAGCCCGTGCTCGGTCAGCTGCCGAAAATCGATCTCCTGGCGCTCCCGGTAGCTGCGAAGCCCTTGAATCACAAGCCGGATGGGCCTCATGCGCCGACCTCCTCTCCCGCCTCAGCAGGCGCGCCGTCGTCCTCCACCTCGACGTCCCGCACCAGCTCGAGAAACAGCTGCACCATCGCATCGTCCGGCGGCAGCCCCACCTTTTCCTCGAAGAAGCGGCGAAAGAGCGCCTCCGGCGACACCACGCTCCCTGGCGCACGTCGCTCATCTTCCTCCATCGTTTGCGACGGCAGGATCGGGCGAATGTGGACGAGGTGCGGCCGCGCCTCCCGCAGGTCCTGGATCTCGCGCAGCGCCATCTCCGTCTCGACGCGCACCTCGAGATCGATCCACGCGTTTGCGTCCCGCCCCTCCTCGAGCCACGCGTGCACCTCCGCCAAGCTCGCGGCCCTCCAGCGCACGAGCGGACGCCCCGCCGAAAGCGGAACCTCCCGCCAACGGGCGCGCTCGCCGGGCTTCACGTCCACGATGGTCACCGACTTTTGCTGCCCCGCCTCCGAAAAGCTGTACGCGAGGGGCGATCCGGCGTAGCGAATGGGCACCCCGCCCGGTCCTTCCATCTCCTGCGGGCGGTGCAGGTGGCCGAGCGCCACGTACTGCGCCTCCTTCGGAAACGCGGCCGGATCGACCGCATACGCGCCGCCCACCTGAATCTGAATCTCCGATTCCGTCTCGATCCCGCCCGCGACATACACGTGGCTCATGAGGAGGTTCACGGTGTCTGGGCGAAAGTGGCGGGCGAGGTCCGCATACCAACTGGCGAGACGTTGACTGTAGCTCTGGCGCATCTCCCGCTCGTCGAGGGAGGCGGAGAGCACCTCGCCGAGCCGCGCCTCGGACGGGTAGGGAACCGCCGCGATGCGGGCGCGGTGCGGACAATGGGGAAGCGCAAGTTCGCACACACCCACCTGCGCCCACGGCCGCCAGACGCCCCCCGGCCTTTCCGCCTGCGGCCGGATCTCATCCTTCGGCAGGCCCACGAGCACGATGCCAAGGCCATCCGCCAACCAGCGAGGCGCGCGAATGCGCTCGGTGTGATCGTGATTCCCCGCGATGACCACGACGCCGCGCCGCCCACCCGCCGAGAGCCGGTGCAGGGCCTGGTAGAACATCTCCTCCGCCTCGGCGCTCGGGTTCACGGTCTGGTAAACGTCACCCGCCATGAGGACAAGCTCCACCGCCTCGTCCTCACAGATGGCGACGAGCTCGTCGATGAACGCCCACTGCTCTTCAGCGCGATCCCGACCCTCAAGCGTCTTGCCGAAGTGCCAATCGGCCGTGTGCATGATGCGCATGGGGATACCTTCTTTCCGAAACGAAGTGCGGACGTGCAGCTCTGTGCGGCATCTGCAAACAAATGTTCGATTCGACATCCAATTCGCCATTTCCTGCTCGTTACTCTACGATTTTCGTTGTGAATCAAGCGAACGCCTCTATCCCTCATTTCGAAGCAATTTTGAGACTGCTGACCTAATTTCGATGGACACAGAGGAACCACTTTCATGTGACGTGAAGGGGGTATATGGATGAAGCGCATGACACGTGGCGTGACCGCCATCATGGCAACTGGCATCATGTTGGCAGCAACTAGTCCTATCGCGCTCGCTGAACCTCGAGGCCTGCAACTCGGACATCCTACGGCCGTGGCACGTGGTCACCAGGAGCACATCTCGCTGTCGCTGGTCAAGTCCAACGCAACTATTGTTGAGGCACTCTATCAGCAATACGAATCCCTAACTCAAAATGGAAATTCTTCGTCCGCGCTGTCGCCCGCAGTCACACAATTGATCTCGGAGCTCCAGTCGGATTTGGCCGCGCTGCAGAGCGCGTCGAACAGCACAGCAGCACGCGAGACCATGAATCATATCCTCAGACAGGTGACGACCGCCGAAGCGGAGATGCGAGATGAAAAAAACCTGACCACGCTTGAACAACAGATCGCGAAAGAATATAGCCAATTCAGCCAAGCGTTGAATCAGCTCACTTCGACGGCGAATCCATCTGCAGGGCAAGTTCTACGGCTTTGGAACCTCGAGAACCTGCTGATCGCGAAGCTGCGTGCAGCGATTCTCGAACTCGGGGCGACGCCTACCGCAGCCAGCTCCAATCAGGGTTCGGCGGGATCGGGCACATCATCCGCAGCCGGTTCGACGGACACCACCTCAAGCTCGGGCAATACCTCAACAGGCGCCACAAGCAACACCGCAAGCGCTCCATCCAATTCAACATCGGCATCCTGAAGCGGAAAGCGCCGGACGGCACACGTAAATGCCATCCGGCGCTTTGCCTTGGTGTAGGCGATATTTATTCGAAGCGGAGCGCATCGATAGGTTTCAGACGAGCCGCCTTGCGTGCAGGATACACACCGAAGACAAGGCCCACCGCAATAGAGAAACCGAGAGACGCCGCGGCCGCCACGGGTGAGAACAAGTTTCCATCTCCCGTCATTTTCGACATGATGATGGTCCCCACACCTGAAAGGACGAGGCCTGCAACTGCGCCCGCCACGCTCAACAGCGTGGCTTCGGTGAGAAACTGGGCCGAAATCACCCGTCGTGTTGCGCCGATGGCCTTCCGAATCCCTATCTCGCGGGTGCGTTCGGTCACCGACACCAGCATAATGTTCATGATGCCGATGCCTCCAACGAGAAGCGAGATTGCCGAAATGCCATCCAAAAGGAGGGTGAGAATACGCGAAACTCCACTCAAAGCGTTCAAAATCGTAGCTTGGTTGACAATTTGAAAGTCGTCCGACTGGGATGGTGCTAGCCCGTGCATGGCTCGAAGCGTGGACTCAATTTCCAGTTGAGCACTATCCATGACGTTGGGCGACTTCGCGGCCACCAAAATTTCATTCACCGTATTCCCACCGCTGAACAGGTTCATGGCGGTGGTATAGGGGATCGCGATGGCATCATCTTGGTTGGCAAAACCACTCGCGCCTTGGCTCTGGGCCACACCCACCACGGTGAACGGAATGCCTCCGATGTCAATGGTCTGCCCGATGGGGCTCGCGGTCACACCGCTGAACAGCGTCTGATAGGCCTGACTGCCGAGTACGGCGACGTTGGCCGCATCCTGGACCTCGGACGGAAGAAAGTACCTCCCCATGGCTAACGTCACGTTTCGAATGGCGGGATAGTCGGCGCTCGTTCCCTCAATGGACGTGTTTAAGTTGTTATTCCCATAGATCACCTGCTCGTTGGCTGTGACGAGGGGAGAAACATATTCGACGTCCGGGTCTTGTTGGGCGATGGCATTCGCATCCGCCACAGTCAACGTGGACACGGCCCCGAACCCGCGGCTCACGCCCCCCACCGTGACCGCTCCAGGCATGACCGTCAGGATGTTCGACCCCAAACTTTCCACCTGTTTCGTGACGCCCGCCTTTGCGCTGAGCCCGATGGCGGAGCTCATCACCACTGCGATGACCCCGATGATGATCCCCAGCATGGTGAGGAACGATCGCATCTTGTTCGCACGGATGCTGCGCCAGGCCACGCGAAAAATCTCCAGAAACATCAAGACTCCCCCTCGTATGCGAACAGAGAGTCCGACTCCACTCTGCCGTCGCGGAAGTGTATGACCCGCTCCGCGTGCGCACCGACTTCCGCATCGTGCGTGACCAGGATAATGGTGTTGCCCTGCTCATGAAGCTCATGAAGGAGCGCCAAAATGTCCTCCGTCGTCTTGCTGTCCAATGCCCCTGTGGGCTCATCACCGAGGATCATGGATGGACGGTTGACAATCGCCCTCGCGATGGCCACTCGTTGCTGCTGTCCACCCGAAAGCTCATTCGGACGGTTGTGAATGCGGTCCTTCAGCCCCACGCGCTCCAGGGCTTCCAGCGCGCGCTCACGCCGTTCCCGAGCAGGTATGCCCATGTAGAGCATCGGCAGCTCCACGTTTTCGAGGGCCGTCATGCGCGGCAGCAGATTAAAGTTTTGAAAGATGAATCCGATTTTCTGGTTGCGGACATACGCCATTTCATCTTCCGTCAGGGTGGAGACCTCGACGCCGTCCAGCACGTAACGCCCGCTCGTTGGCACATCCAGACAGCCGATCATGTTCATCATGGTGGATTTCCCTGAGCCTGACGGTCCCATGATGGCCACAAACTCCCCGTGTCTCACAAGAAGCGAGACATCGTTCAGCGCGCGAATGACTTGACCGCCAAGAAGGTACTCCTTTACGATGTGCTCCATTTGAATAAGAGCTTCGTCCGCGCTCACGTTCCTCATCCCTGGCCTCCCCCTCGCGCGAACCCGCCTCCGAAGCGGAACGGCGTGGCGGATGACTCACTCTGTACGATCGTGGACGCTGTCGACTCCGGCAAGGTCAACAGAATTTTCTCTCCAGGTGCAAGACCCGAAAGGATCTGCACCTCGTTTTGCCCGATCACGCCAACCTGCACGGGTTGAAAGTAGGTACCTTTCGGAGCCAGCGATGCGTGGAAAGCACCTGCGGTCCCACGACTGGCAAACGTACCTGTCTGGTTACCACTGCTGCCCCGCGCGCTTGCGGAGGCGAAGCTGTGAGCCGATCCGTTTCCCAACGGCGGGTTGGTCCCTGTTTCGTTGGTAAAGGAAAAGTGTTCGCTCTTGGGGCGGGTGCCAACCACAAACACCCCCTCGATCGAACCGATTTGGTGCAGGGCGATGGCCGGCACCGCGAGAACGTGGGTGAGCGTGGATGTGACAACGGTTGCGCTAGCCGTCATACCTGGCTTCAGTTTTCCAGACGCGTTGTTCACGCTCGCGACTACCTCATACTGTGTGACGTCCGAGGTCGTCGTGGGTGTGGGATAAATCTGCACGATGGTGCCAGAGAACGTCTCGTTCGGATAAGCGTCCACCGTGAACGTGACGGGATCGCCCACCTTCACCTGACCGATTTGAGACTCATCGACTTCCAAGTCGACCTGAAGGTCCGTGGGATTGAGATCCTCGAGCTGGATGAAGCCCGTGCCGGATGATCCACCGGACGAACTTGCGCTTGAGCCCCCTTGATTGGGGAGTTCCCCCACCTGGCCGTTGACGGCGGTGATCACGCCGGAAATCGGCGCGCGCAGGATGGTCTCCGCATCTGCCTGCTCGGCCGACTCGAGGTTGGCCTCAGCGGTCACCAACTGCCCTTGCGCATTTGTGACGGCCGCCTCATCCGACGCGATGGTGGACGAGGACGCTGGCGTCTCGTCGTTTTGCAGTTGGAGCTCGGCCGTCCTCAGCTGTTCCTCGGCCTGCGTCACGTTGTCTTTCGCTTGTTGGAGCGTCTGTTCCGCGCTTGTGCGATCGTTGTATGCCTGCTCAGCAGCCTGAAGCGCCTGTTCGTCCTGCAAAACTGTGTCCTCAGCCTTTTGCTGATTCAGTTTTGCCTGCGCTTCGTCGTTCTCGAGAACAATTTCCTCGTTCTGCAACTGTTGCTCGTCGCTTTGAATGGTCTCCTGATCTTTCGCCACCGTCTGTTGTCCACTGAGTTGGGCCTGTTGAATCTCTGCCTGGTCTTTCGAAATCGCAATCTGAACTTGCTGAATCGCGTTCTGGTCCTGATTCACCTTCGCCTGATCCTGCGTCACGGCATTCTGTGCGTTCTGGATGGCCTGGTAGGCGTCATTCAGGTTATTGTAGATTTGTTCGGCGTTATTCACGGCCGTGGTGTAAGGATTCGTGCCCGCATATCCTCCCTGGGCCCAACTGTTGTAGAAACTCAATTCTTGCTGATACTGCTCGTAAGCTTGCTCAACTTGCTGCTGCGTCACATTCGGATTCTCCTGCTCCACCATCTGCAGGTTGTTCTCATCTTTTTGCAGCTGCTGCTCGTCTTCACTCAGTTGCTGTTGATCCGCCTGCAAGGTCTGCTCATCCGACTGAAGGGCTTGCTGGGCAAGCGTCTCGGAGTTCGATGCCGACTGCTGATCTGTCTGTAGCTGCTGCTCCGCGTTCTTAATAGCGGCCTGATCCGCGGCAATCTGCTGTTCGTCAAGCTGCACCGCGTCGGATGCCGCGTTCAGTTGTTGTTTCGCCTCCGTCAGATTGAGCTCTGCAGTTTGCACAGCTTGTTCTTGCGACGAACGGTCATTGTAGGCTTGGACCGCGAGTTGGTAAGCCTGTTTCGCCTGTTGGACAGCGGTTTCATCATCTGCGATGGCGTTCTTATCTAGCGCGAGGGTTTGGGGCGTAGCCCCGGACTCATCCTGCTGGAGCTTCGCCTCCGCAGACATGAGTGACGCCTTCGCCTCCATCACCTGGGCTCGCGCCTGCTGTAGCGCAATCTGCTGTGCCGAGTCGTCGAGCCTCGCAAGCATTTGACCCGCTTGTACCTTTTGTCCCACTTTCACGTAGATGTCACTGACTGGCGCGTTCGATTGAAGGAAGTTCAGGCTCAATGTCGACGGTGATGCCACGGTCCCGGTGGTGCTAATTGTCTGCGTAATGTTTCGGTAGCCCACCGTATACTCCGAGCTGGCGTACACGGTTTGTCCGCCTCGAAGCGCAGAAATTCCTACGGGTATCCCCACCCCAAGCACAACCACAACGGCAGCTCCCGCCCAGATGAGCCTTCGTCTCTTTCCTCTCCCCCAAACTACTCTCGGTCGTTCCGATCCAGGCACAATCCCCATTGAACCATCTCTCCTCATGATTCGGTTCCCGCAGCCATTCCAACCGTACGCATGGCTCACGAAACATAATGTAGAGAGGCGTGATTGAAAGAGAATTGAAATATGAGCGGGCCAGTTGGAGGATTGCGAAATGGAGTTCACAACACGGTCAACATCGGTTGTAAAATCCCCAATAACATCGGATGAGAATTCCCCAAGATCATCGGTCTACATTCCTCAAAATCATCGGGATGAATTGCCCACCCCCATGTCGAATCAGGGCACCTGTCATTCGTTCATGGGAGGTGCCCGTCATGAGAGAGGACGAGAGGATGGAGATCAGGCAACTGTACGAGGCAGGCGTCAGCGTCTCGGAGCTGGCCAGAAGATTCGGCCATGACCGTAAGACCATTCGCAGCGCGCTGAATTCATCGCTGGAGGAGAAGCAGGGCGAAAGAGCGTCGCGTGGGGAGCGAAAGAGGGGTTCCAAGCTGAGCCCTACAAGGATTACGTGAAGCAGCGTATGCAACTTGGTGTTCTCAACGCTGAACGAATTCTGCGAGAGATTCGAGGAGGGCTATACCGGCGGTATCACCGTCCTACGTGAGTTCATGAAGCCACTTCGCCCCGTGGTCTCTGCCAAGGCCACCGAGCGATTTGAGTCGGATCCTGGTGAACAAGCCCAGATCGATTTGGGTGCCTTCCCCTACTACGATTCGCACGGTCAGCGACGAACGATTTGGGCCTTCGCCATGGTACTCGCCTACTCCCGCATGCTCTACGTTGAGTTTATCAAAGCGGCAGACCAGCTGCATATCCTTCAGGCTCTGCGCCATGCGCTGGAGTTCTTTGGTGGGGTATCGAGGGTCATTCTCAGCGACAACTGTTCACCTTTGGTGGTCGCCAATGACGGTCAAGGCCATGTCGACTGGCAACCGGCTTATCTCGACTTTGCCAAGTTCTACAGATTCGTGCCCAAGGCATGTCGTCCTCGCCGGAGCCGCACCAAGGGCAAGGTGGGACGCCCTATTGGATACATCCGGGGCAACTTCTGGCCAGTCGCCTTTGTGGACGTTCAGGATTTGAACCGACAGGTCGCATGGTGGCGCGATCACGTGGCCAACGTCCGCGTCCACGGAACGATGCGTGAACAACCCATCGTGCGGCTTCAAGCTGAGAAACTTCAACCGCTTCCAGCCACCCCGTATGTGTTGGCTTGTGCAGGCCTTCGAAAGGTGATGAATGACTGCCGGGTTTCCTGGAATACGAACTTGTACACCGTTCCCTGGCGCTATGTGGGCCACACGGTCCTGGTTCGGGAGTTCGAATCGGGGCGTCTGCAGATCGAATACGGCGGACAGGTGATCGCGGAACATCGCGTGCTGTCCGGCAAGCATCAAATCTCCACGGATCCCGAGCATTACAAGAACATCCCTCGAGATAGCGCGAATCCGACGCGGGATAAGACAGCGGGATGGCAAGTCGACCCGGACGTGGAGCAGCGCGAACTTACGGTCTATGAACAGATCGCGATGGGAGGTCATGTGCAATGAGCGAAGCGTTACTAGTAGCTCAGGTCGAAGAACAACTGTTGGACCTGGGCTTGAAGCGAGCTGCTGCCGTCTTGCCGGCGTGCGTGGAGTGGGCCGCCGGGCAAGAGGCGACCTATGTCGCATTTCTCCAACGTTTGCTGGAGGCTGAGCAGGAGGAACGGCATAGCCGGGGCATGCAGGTGTTTTGCGCAAGTCAAAAGTGCAGAATAGCGACGCGGATTTGTGCATAGGCACAGTTCGTCGGAATCTTATGACGACGTCGCTTCCGAAAGCGCATGTTGCAACCTATAGCTCTCGCCTGTAAATGCCAGCACGTGTGCATGGTGCACGAGCCGGTCCACGAGCGCAGCAGTCAGTCGCTCTTCGCCAAAAATTGTGTTCCATTGTCCGAATTCCAGATTCGATGTCACGATGACGCTCCGCTGTTCATAGCAATCCGAAATCACGTGGAATAACAGCTCTGCTCCATCTTTGTGAAAAGGCACAAAACCCGTTTCATCGAGAATAATTAACTCTGCCTTCTTCAGTTCGCTCAGGAAGCGACGCAGCGTCCCCGCTTGGTATCGCTCCTGCAGCGTCGCCACGAGGTCGTGAACACGGAAAAACCGTACCTCATGTCCCTTCGCGCATGCCTTCATCCCAAGGGCAATCGCCAAATGCGTCTTTCCCGTGCCTACCGGCCCGAGCATGAGCACGTTCTCTCGACGCTCAAGAAACGCGAGTTCTGTCAGCTGTTCTCGGCTGCAGTGCGGCGGAAACTTCACTTTGCTGAAATCGTAGCCCTCCAAGTGCTTTGCCTGAGGGAACTGGGCTTTCTTCAGCAGCCGCCGAATTCGCGCGGCTTCCCGGCCCTTGAGTTCCGCTTCGAAGACACCCAGGAGAAACGTGGTGCGTTCCTCAAACGGAATGGATTCATAGGCCTCCATCACATATCCCAAGTGCAGGTTTTTACAAGCTTGAGCGAGCGCTTCTTTCATCGCATCCTCATCTCCAGCAAGGCGTCATATTGCCGAAGGTCAGGCCGATGCCCGCAAACTTCCGTTGGCGTATGGGACTCTATCCAAGGTGCAGGTCGAAACTCGGGATGCTGCCTAGCATACAAAGCGTGTTCCAGCACCGCTTCGGGAGGCGAATGGGTCTGAAGCGTCTCCAGCACTTCGCCGATGTCCGCCATGTCGTACCGCTCGAGCAAGCGGCGAATGAGTCCCACTCGCGCCTTTCGGAGGTCAGTCTCCGGCACTTGCACAAATGTGCGCACCGACGCGGGCAAATACTTCGCCAAGTCGGAGTACATCACAGCGCGCGGCTTCCGGCGATAGCCGTCGAACACCGCTTTCCAGTCGATCTTGAACGACTTGTCCACGTACGGCCGCGGGAAGACCGCAAGCCTTTGATACGTCCCATCACTGGAAAGGACCTCGACTTCATCCCATTTGACCTTCAGCAAGACCGTCGCCAGTGCTTCGCACTGAGGCAGGGGATAGGTCGTGTTTTCGAATCGCAGCTCGCGGTACTTGTTCAGCCGGGAGGTCGTCAAGCGGAAGACCTCGAATGGGACATCCGGCAACGCAAGCAGCTTCTTGCGCTCTTGTGCCCACAACTCGGCGATGAGCTCTCCCTTCGCGTAGTGTGGCCGCGCCATATCTTGGGTTTCCTTCTCGGCGAGATACGCTTCCAGCTCTGCGTCGGTTTCGCACACCGGCGGCGGCACGAGCCAATTGCGACGTGTATAGCCAACTTTGTTCTCCACATGCCCCTTCTCATGCCCTCGACGGGGATTGCAAAACAGGGCTTCGAAGCGGTAATGAGCGACGAATCGCGCGAACAACTCTGTATAGATTCGTTGCCCGCCTGTCTCGATTTCGGCCACCGCTGCAGGGAGATTGTCAAACCAGATCCGCCTTGGCACACCCCCAATGCGCTCAAACAGACGTTTCAGGGCTTCCAGAAAGCACTCCGTGTTTTCCGCCCGCACGGGGAATGCGAACGCTGCGTTGCTGAACGGAAACGACATCACGAGCACTTTCCGTTCCACGAGTTTCCCGCCCTGGCCGATGTAGGCCGTCTCAAAATCGACTTGCGCTTCTCCGCCGGGATGCTCGAGTCGTTCGTAGGCTTCCGCTGCTTCGGACTTTAGGGCTTCTCTTCGTTTTGAGACGTATCTCTCCACTGCACGACGATTGCCTGGGTATCCATATTCCGTTCGCAAGCGTTCAAAAATGCGCTTGGCCGTGTAACGTTACTTGCGGGGAAGCGTTTGTTCCTCGAGCAGCCAGGTGTCGATGATTTCAAGGTACGGTCCCAGCACCGGGTGGCGCGTGCGGCGGGGACGAAGGCGTAGATTCCAGTCGTCCCGAGTCGCGTACTTTTTCGCCGTGCGCCAGTTGACACCCACAGACCGCGCAATTTCGGAGATCGAGTACTCCCCACTCTCGTAAAGAAACCTGATATACTGCTGCTGAGGCACTTTCAACATCCTCTCATCCCCCTTGAGGCGTCTTCGTCAACCCCAAGGGTAGAATTGGTAGAGTGGCGTTGCAAGTGCCTATCACATTTCCGCAGGCGCCGCCACGCTGTGTAGATTTGCGTGTCGGCGTTCTGCACTTTTATTTTGCGCTAAACACCATGGAGCGTTTGTCACGCCATTTTCTACTCGCTGATGGGCTCTGCGCACTCTTTCTCGCCTGGGTGGCATGGGCGGAATTCCGCCCCCACCCCTGGTTTGTGGGGATGTTCCTCGTGCTTGCGCTCTTGTTCCGCGTCGGACTCGGTGGCACGAACCTCGAGGAGGAGTATAACCCGCTCCTCTTCGCGTTCTGGTCTTGGTTCCGCGACCCGTTGGTCAACGCCTATCTCGCACTCGCACAAGCAAATGGCACTCCGGAACCCGCAGGTCTCGTTCCGCCTGGGTCGCCTGAAACGCCGTGGCCGGGCACTCGTTGGCCTCTACCGATTGCCACCTGGCGAGTCCTTTGCCTCGCTTCAGGAGAAAGAACGCGAACTCGCGAGCGCCTTGGGCGAACAAGTCCAGATCACCCAGACCGCATGGCCGGGATGCGTGGAGATTGCGAGGTTCCCCGCGCTGCCGCGCACCGTCTCCCTCAGCGACGCCCTGCCCGTCATCCGAAAGGCAAACGAATTCTCTTGGTGCCTCGGCGAAGGCGTGCAAGGGCCGGTGCTGGTACCTCTCCGAGAATATCCGCACCTTCTCGTCGCAGGCGCCACTGGCGGCGGGAAGACGAACGCCCTCAAGGTGATTGCAGAAACGCTCAAGGTACAGCGCCCCGACGCCACTGTCGTGATTGCGGACCTCAAGGGCGGATACGATTACAAGCCGCTTCTCGACACCGTGGATGAAGTCATTCGAGATCTGGACCGACTCCATGTCTGGATGCAGCAGTTAGTCACGACACTGACGGAACGGGAACAGGAAGCATGGGAACGCGGCACAACGCACTTCACTCCTTGTGTCACGCTTATCGACGAATTTGCCACCGTCACATCCACCGCCAACAGCAAGGTGGACAAAGAGACCGCAGAGATGGCGAAAGCGATTCTCGCGATGGTGAACACCATTCTCCAAAAGGGCCGGAGCCTCGGGCTGCACCTGGTAATTGCGACCCAACGCCCGGATGCCGAAACCATTCCCGGCACCTTGCGCGCGAACATGGACGCGTTGCTTACGTTCCATGTGACCACACAAGTGCAATCCGGCGTAGTGTTGGGGCCAGGGCACAATGAGGCGTTTGAATTACCACCTATCCCCGGACGAGCACTGGTGTCCTTGGGAGGGAGTTGGAACAGGTGCAGGTATTTCGATGGGAGCGTTGATATAACTTCTATTTTTAATATCCGACGTCGGAGATCTTGGGCTCTCAGATCCGCCAGCAGGTCTGGCGCATCTGTGGACGCGTGGATGATGAAGTTGCCTCCAGGACCATCCTCGGCGTTCCTGGCGCGGAGAAACTCCCGCCCGACAAGCCGAGGCGGTTCTTGTACGTCGAGAATGGTGAATTGAAGGAATTCCAAGTGAGACTTCCGTGAGCAAAAAGAGAGCCGGCAGTCCCAAAAGAGACTGTCGGCTTTTCTGTTACCGGCTTTTTGATAATTAGAAATTGGTCGCATCGACAACTGTGAGCGTGGGCGAACCGCTCGCAGCGGTCACGCTGACTGTCGAACCCGAAACAGAGAAGGTATCTCCGCTGATATTGGCATTGACAAGCGCGTTGTAAATAGCTGCAGCCACCGCATTGGCCGATTCTCCAGCGGTAACGTTCACGTACAGCGGCGAACCACCGTTGCTTACCGTGACTTTCAACGTACCCGAGTACGTTGCAGCAGGAACCGTCACTGACGAGCCAGTGATCTCTGTAGGAGCCACACCGCTGCCGGAGTACACCTTGAACGTGCCAGTGGATTCAGTGACGCCGTTCAGGTTATAGCTCACGGTGTACGTACCGACTGCAGCGTTTTGGGACACCGAAACCGTACCCGTCGAGCTATTTACGCTCACGCCACTCGGGATTGTAGAAGTTGCAGTACCTCCAACTGGCGTGAAGCTTGTGATCGCATAGTTGCCACCGCTAACACTCTGGGTGCTAGATACCGTAAATGTATCGCTCGTGTTCGAGTACGTGTAAGAGTGGTTATTGGCATCCACGTAGGTGAAGGCGGCCGGTGTCTGCGTAGCACCACCACTGCCGATGTAAATCGTTCCGAGCGACGTTGAAGCGTCACCATTGGCTTGACCAATGACCAACACGCCCATATTTGTAAGATCCGACGCTGTCGCTGCGGTATCGCTCGAATATGTGTAGAACCCTTCACTTCCGCTCGTACCGGCAACGCTGATGCCATTCGACAACGTGGTGTTGTTTCCGTCAAAATAGGTCACGTTGCCGTTTTGCAAGGTCAGCGTGACTTGGCCTTGCGAGTTGGTGGTGACGTAGATTGGATCGCCCACCGTACCATCCCACGATACGACACCGCTGATGCTCACACCATTCTTAAAGTACCCGCTGTTCGTGTAAGCCGGGTAGAGCGTAGAACCACCAGAGGTTGCATACGAACTCGTACCGAGCGGAATCGGCGTGCTGACAGACGTTGCAGCACCATTAATCGTCTCATACTCGCTCAAGTTTGTGCCATTCACTGCGGTGATCCACAACGGATCATTGCTGTCATGCGCCGTGATGGCAACCTGCGTATTACCGCTCACCGGATTGCCATCTGCATCTTCCACGGTGAAGGTGACCGTCTCGTTCTGACCAGCCGCCAACACCGAGGAAACTGGCGTCAGGCTAGCCACCACCGTCGGGTTGCTCGACGTGAAGGTGATGGTTGCCGTCGACGAGAGTGAGCCGGAGCTGACCGTCAGCTTCGTCGAACCCGTCGAGCCTTTCACCAGCACCGTAAAGTCAGGCGACGAGGTCGTCAACACGCCTTGCTGACCGGGCACCGAGATCTGGTATTGGTTGTTGCCCAATGCCGTGACCGTGACCTGGACGGAGCTGAGGCCGTTGCCGCTGTTGATCGGAATCGTGCTGTTGTTCGCATTGGTCGGCGCCAGATACGCACCAGAGCCAATGCCCACGATGTCGCCGCTGCTGACGCTGAGCGTGTAGGTGATGCTCTGATTGGTCACCATTGTGCCCGACGGATTCTGCGGATCCACATACACCGGCACCGGCGCATTGTCCGAACCCGTGAGACCCGTCAGATTCGTGTACTGGTTGCCGTCCGCTTGAGCGTCCGTCGCACCCAGCGCAATGGTCGACAGCTGATTGTTCACTGCGAATTTCAGCGTGTCGGTCTTAATGACCCCCACCGGGCTAATGACCCCGTTGCTCACCGAGTAGAACGTCAGGCTGGCTTGCTCGTTCTGCGTGTCTGTGACTTGCAACGAGAAGTTGCCGTTCGCATCCGCCGTGATGACGTCACCCAGCGCGGAGCTCACAGGCTGACCAGGCTGCAACGTACCCACGCTCGGGAAGTCGGTCGTCGTGCTCTTGCCGTTGGACGTCGTGACATAGCCGAAGTCGCCGCTGGACGACGAGCCGGTTACAAGCACCTGACCGTTGGCCACCGGGTTGCCTGCAGCGTCTACGAGCGTACCCGTAATCGTCACCGTCGTACCGGCGAGCGGCTGCTGACCGTTGGCCACCAAAGCCGAATACGGATCGTTGTAATTGGCGATCGATGCTGGCACGCCTGCCTGACCAAAGTTCAGGTAGGTGCTCACCGAAGTGTTGCTGACATTGGTCGCATTCGACACATTGGCCGTCACGACAACAGGCTGCGCGTTCGCGTCGCTGACCCACGCTTGCGCCACACCCGACGAGTTGGTCGTCACCTGGATTTGCGTGCCCAGATTCGCACCCGACGAGTTGGTGAAGTATGCATAGTTGGTGCCACCATTCGGGTTGCTCAGCGACAGGGTCACGAGCACATTCGCCTGCGGCTGACCGTTCGCACCCGGCGGCAAAATCACCGTGATGGGAACTGCGGTACCCAGCGAAGCCGAGTACGGTTGAGAAGCCGTGCCGTACGGCGCAATACCCGCCTGGTTGTTGGCGACAAACTCGACATACGCCGGCTGGCTGCTAATCATTTGATTGCTGCCATTGCTGATCGGCGCCGTCGCAGTCACCTGGTATGCGTAGGTCAAGCCAACGGGCCCAGACACCGTGATCGAAGCCACACCGCTGGAGTTGGTGTAGACCGTGTACTGATAAGCCGTCGAGCCGGTGGTCGCCGGAATTGTCGCACCCGACGCATTGGTGACCGTCGGCGCATTCGAAGGCAGCGCACCATATTCAGAGAAGTTGAAGGTGACCGCCGCGTTGCCAATCGGATTGCCATTCGAATCCGTCAGAGTCGTCGAGAGCGTAACCTTGCCGTTATTCAACGCCACAGCCGGGCTCGAAGAGGTCCCCGTACCGCTCGTCGCCCCCGTCACCGTGATGGCACTCAGGCTACCGGCAAGCGTCTGCCCGGTGGTAATGTTGAGACCCGTCTGTCCGCTAAAGGTTCCATGGATCCCAAGCGCACTCAGGATGTTGTTGATATAGTAAATCGGCATATACGTCGTGACCGGGCCACCCGCCGGGTCCTTCGCAACCTGGGTGTAGAACATCTTAATCGGCGTGCCGTTCAGGGTCACCGTGGTGTTCCCCGTGCCCATACCACCCGCGACTTGGACGTTCGAAGCATTGACGTTGGAGTCCGTCAGCGCCCAGGTGTGGGTTGCACCATTCCAGGTCGCCGTGATGCCAATCTTTTCAAGCGCCTGGTCAAAGTAGTAAATCGGGAAGAAGCCCGTCTTGTTGCCGGAGTCCATGCCCACCATCTCATACGGGTTCGACAGAACCTGTCCATTGACGACGATAGGCAACTGACCGGCCGGCGTGAGACCGCTGGACGAGGTCTGCGCAAACGCCATCGGGCTAATCGCACCCAGAACAATTGCAGCTGAAGCAATGCCACTCAGTGTGCGTTTCAAGTCCCCTTGTTGATCACCCAGTTCCATCCACATTTTCGGAGCGCCGCCCTTGCTCCCTCGATCTTCGTATCCCCTCCCAAATCCTGATCTTGACGCATGCTTGCAAGCAGCAAGCTTGCAACGTCCTTGCTTGGGACGCGCAAGCTTGCTGAAAGCTTTCTATCTTCATCCTTTTCAAGTCCAAAAACGTCAGGAAGTTCGTTCCTGTTTCCGGTTCGTGAGAAGGCCTTGAATGACGTTGTCGTAGCCATGCTTGCGTAGGAATTCGATGACCGCCGCCTCCAGAATCTCGCGCTGCGACATGCGCCACGCCTGGCTCGCGGTCCGGAGCAATCGGTCAAGCTCCACAGAGAGATGGAGACTTTTCACCACTGAGAACCCAGGGATGGTGTAGCGCGGCACGTCCGTCGCGCCTTGCTCCGTATGCAAGAGCAGCCGCTCCAGTTTCATCCGATGCTTGACCAACATCCCGAGAAGCTCGAGCGCGTCCCCAAGCGGGAGGGACACGGATTCGCCTTCGTTCGACGCCGCCTGTCGAGCGTTGTCAGGTTCAGCCGATGGCGGTTCCTCGCCTTGTGTACGGTCTTGTGTGACGTAGTTTCGCGCCGTGTTGGACCACAGGTACCCGTGCGCCTGCATGTACTGCGCCATCTCAAACGCGCTCGCAAACCCAAGCGCCTCGGCGATCCGCTTGGGATCGCCGTAGGGCTCTACCTGGAACGCTTCGATGACCCGGGCCACTTTCTGCCCGCGCCGCTTCTTCTTAGGTTCCACGCGTTGGACATACGTGGCCTTTTCGTCACTCCACCGATACCCGCGCCGCATCATGAATTGGTCGAGGTACCGCCGCGCCTTGTACCCGACCATCTGCGCGATCTCATCTCGCGTCTTGCCTTCCGCGAGATGTTGGAACACGTCTTCTGGACGGAGCATTAAGACTGCACCTCCCCGAACGAGAGCGTCTGCACCGCTTGCTGCAAATCTTCCCGCGTCGCATGCGTATACACCGACGTGACAGTCGGAGAGCTATGACCCAAGAGCTTCTGAACCAGCACCAGATGCACACCCTGGCGAATGAGATTCGAAGCGAAACTATGTCGGAAGGTGTGCGCCGTGACGTACCGGCGATACCCAAGCGCCTGACTGGTTTGTCTCAACACCCGGTTGATGTGCGTCGGCGACAGGCCACCAGTAGTGGGCGTCGCAAAGAACCGCTCGTGTGGCTTGGCATGCGCCCGATAATGTGCTGCATACGCGGAGAGAATCTGATGAAGCGGCACACACATCGGGACTTCGCGCGGTTTGTCGCCCTTGCCGTGTTCCACACGGATGACGCCCTCTTCGAAGTCGACATCCATGATGCGAAGGAAGATGACTTCCGCGATGCGAAGCCCGGTGTACGCCATGGTCCAGGCCGCTGCCCGAACGTGCGGATGGGGAATGCGGTGGACAAACCGCGCGAGCTCGTCCACCGGAAGCGCGTACCGCTCCTTCTGCACGACGCGCTTGGCTTCGAGCATCTCCGCCGGGTTCGAACCGACGATGCCCTGGCGCACGAGATACTTGAAAAACGACCGGAGCGCGTACAACCGCCGATTGACGGTCGTGGCCTGCCCTGGACAGACCTCGAGATACGCCCGCAAGTCCTCGACGGTCGTCTCCTCCACCGACCAAGGCAAGTTGTGGCGCTTGGCGTAGAAAGCTGCGAACCGCCTCAGGTCGCTCTGGTACCCGATGACCGTCTTCCGGCTCCGTCCCTGGCGTAAAAGGTGCGCCCCAAACGCTGTGATAGCTTCCTCTCCCAACATGTTCTCGCCTCCACAGGCCGCCCGCCCCAGGCCCTGCACCCAGGCCGCGATTCGGCGCGAATTTCTCCACCTTGCGCGCAGACCTCGCGCACAAGGGGGCATTCGGCCTAACGTGCAAAAAGGCCATGCGCAGAGCCGGTCAAGGCTGCGAAGCACCGCGAAGCGGCTTGGCCTTGACCGGCGATGAGGCGCATGGCCTAGCATGAACCGGGCCGAAAGCCCCCGAGCGTCAGGGAGCTTCCGGACCGCCGACCTCCACCGCCGAGGCGTCGTCGGGAACCTCGGAGGCAGGTTTGGACTCGAGCATGCGACGAAATTTCTGGAGGGTCTCCTGCATCTCCTGTCGCAAGCGGGCATACACCACGCCTTGTTGGAGAATCGCTTTCCGCTCGGCAGGACTCCATGCTTCAAACCCAGGTGCTACGAGAGGAACGAGACGAGAGGGATCAGCCTTGCAGATCGTGATGACCTCACAAACCAAGAGATTCGGATCATCGATGAACCAAGATAAGAGCGCATGACGCGGGTCAATGCCCCATTCGAACAATTGCATCGTATCCCTCGGAAGGTCGAGCAGCGCCATGAGTGTCGATTCGACACTCGTGAGTTCCTTCCCATGAGGCGCACGTACAAACGCAAACTCGCCCGTTTGGGTCGTGCGGTCGATCACATACACCAGTTGCCCAGGCGTAAGCGCCTTGAGGTCGGTCGCGGGCGTAATAATAGCCACGTCCTCCGGGGTGAACCCGAACCAGCGCAGATTCGGTTTCACGCCCACCGCCAAGACCGCATTGGACGGATGCAAGATGCTCCGCAACAAGCCGAGATAGTCAGCCGCCGCCTTTTCACGCTGTTGAATGGCGTCCAAGAGCGCGTCTTCTGCCTCGTACTCCTCTTCTTTCTCCGGCGGAAGCTGTATCAAGTTCATGTACTTCCCGACGACTTCCGGACCCAATAACTGCACGACAAAACGCGGGCCCTGGGGCAATTTCGACGCCAATTGGATGACAAGCTTAGCGCTGAGATTGCGTTTCCGATTCTCGATGGCGTTGTAGTAGGAAAGCGACAACCCGAGGAAGTCGGCCATCTCTTTCTGCGTCATCTCCATTTCGGCCCGCTTCTCGATGAGCCAATTCACAAATTGCTGGAGCTTATCCTCGGGCACCAACGCATCTGGGGCAAGCCTCGGCATGCTGTCCCCCCTTTTCGAATCCAGTCTTATAAGAGAACCCCGAATCTATCCATGTGGGTGAAAAGGCCGTTAAGAAGTATCGCCTAGATCCTAATCACTTTTTCACTATACACACCATGCGTAAAGCCGTCCATGTGGTAACATGCGCAAAGTGCATGTTACCATTGCAACTTACAACCTAGATACACTTTTTGTTGTTATAATCGTAAACACGAAATGTGTTTTTAATTACCCTTCATGCATAACAGAGAAAATATCCTGTTGATCTCAGCGAAGAGGAGATCTATACTCTTCTCATCCGAGTTATCCACCATTTTCACACAAAGAAAGGGTGTCGAGCACATGATTACTTTCGAGGGCCTGGTACAAGACGTCTCCTTGTCGAAGGATGGCACCAAGAAGTACGTGGAGGTTGCCGACCGGGAGCACTTCGTGACGTACCGCGTCCAGGTGCCGGTGGACGCGCAGCTTGCGCGGGGCGAAATCACGCAGCTGGAAGTCGTGCGCATCCGCGCGTTTAACGGGCAGGTCAGCCTCGAGGCGCACCCCATGGCTGCGAAAGTCACCGCCAAGCCTTAAATCGCAAGGCCCGGGCGGCGAGCGCGCGGACCCCAAGGGGAGCGCGCCGTCGCCCGGCAGGGTGGGGGGGTGCTAGTAACACCCCACTCGCAAAATCCCTTCGGGAACCGAAAGGAGGGGAGGAACATGTGCAACTCGCCAATGTGGACACGCTCATAGGGCACATCCACGTCGCGCGATGGCTCGAGCGCTGCAGTACATTTTTGCGGGATTTGGCCTCGGTGGAAGCCGAATCGCCATTCGAGCCCGTGCGGATGATGTATCGGGGGTTGGACGTGCAGACCTATCCGGATCGGACCACGACGCACTGGCACGCGTTCAAGGTCTGGCTACCGACCGGGGGCATGCAAAACGTCTCACTCGAGTTTCGCATCTACGACAGACCGCTGAAAGAGGCGTCCAACCAGTGGCCGATCGAGGTCATCTACCGGAGCGCACCGCTTTGGACCGTACCATTCGGGGAGCTATGGCACGAAACGCTTCGCACCTTGACAACGCTAGCGGATGAACCAGTTCCTGCGGAGGACATTCTGACCCGAGTTTCTCGTGTGGACATTGCCATCGATACCGATGAGCTTCAGTTCGAGGAAAAAGACCGCGATCGCCTGGTGACAAGAGCCAAACACCAAAGCCAATACATAGACACCTACGCATGGGATGACGAGGAAACTGAAAGCGTAGACGAAAACGAAGAGACCCTGGACCAGGCCATGTACCACCAAGGCGACCGTTTCACAGGCTTCACATTCGTAAAAGGCAAAATCCTATGCCGAATCTATAACAAGTGGTGGGAGATTGCAAGGAGCGCCTCCTACAAGCAGGACAAGCGATTCTTCGCCGAGCTCTGGCAGAAGGCTGGCTGGGACCTCACCAAAGATGTTTGGCGAATCGAGTTCCAACTCCGGCGGGAGGCCTTACACGAGTTCCAGGTGCTCGAAAGCAATCTTCGTTTCGCGAAGCTTAGCATTCCAGAGGTCTTAGCCAACGCGCCGTCGCTACTTACGTATCTCATGCAGGACTGGATTTCGCTTCGCACCCCCACAGGGAGCGCAAATCGCGCCAAGTGGCCGATGGACCCAGCCTGGCAAAAGCTCGTGGACACCATCCAGATGAGCTATGGCGTGAGCGAACGCCATCCGCTGGAGCCACAACTCAATCCTTACCAGCTGGCAAAGGTGATTAAGGGCTACTTGACCGCCTTTGCCGTGGCCGTCGGCGAGTCCTCAAGCCAAGGCTTGATGGCCAAGCTGCCTCGGTTGCTCGCGCGATACCTAGAAATAGCTCCGCAAGATTTGGAACACACGCTTGACGCTGAGATTACGCGAAAGGCGTTGCTGCAGGGCGTTCAGACACTCGAGGAGGTGGCTTGTTCATGAGGGTTCGACCCTACATTCCCTACCTACAAAACGCAGCGATCCTTGTCGTCGCGTGCGCGATCACGGCGCTCGTCTTTCAAATCCCTGCCGTGGACCACGTGACCCGCCACATCCAAATCTTCGTCCGGGAGGTTATGCACCATGACGCGTTTATCTCGCCATTTTCTCCTCGCTGACGGTCTCTACGTTCTGATTCTCTTCTGGGTGGTCCGGGCGGAGTTCCGCCCCCACCCCTGGTTTGTGGGGATGTTTCTCGTGCTCGCGCTCCTGTTTCGCGTCGGACTCGGAGGCACGAACCTCGAGGAGGAGTACAACCCGCTCCTCTTTGCGTTCTGGTCGTGGGTTCGAGATCCGCTGGCCAACGCTTATCTCGCACTCGCACAAGCAAACGGCACCCCGGAACCTGCAGGTCTTGTGCGCCTCGGCCGCCTGAAACGCCGCGGTCGAGCGCTCGTCGGCCTCTACCGCTTGCCGCCTGGCGAGTCGTTTACTTCCCTTCGCGAGAAAGAACGCGAACTCGCAAGCGCCTTGGGCGAGAACCTGCAGATCACCCAAACCGCATGGCCTGGATGCGTGGAGATTGCACGATTTCCGGCACTACCGCGCAACGTCTCGCTTCGCGACGCGTTGCCCGCATTTAAGCAGAACACCGAAGGCCTCTCGTGGTGCCTCGGCGAAGGCGTGCAAGGCCCGGTGCTCGCACCGCTCCGGCAATACCCGCACCTTCTGATTGCAGGTGCGACCGGCGGCGGGAAGACGAACGCGCTCAAAGTAATTGCGGAGACACTCAAATTCCAACGCCCCGACGCCACCGTGGTGATCGCGGACTTGAAAGGCGGCTACGACTACAAGCCACTTCTCGACACGGTGGATGAGGTGATTCGCGACTTGCCGAGACTCCACGCTTGGATGCAGACACTGGTCACGACACTCGCGGAACGGGAACAAGAAGCGTGGGAACGCGGCACCACGTGCTTCACACCATGCGTCACGCTGATCGACGAATTCGCCACCATCACGTCTACGGCAAACAGCAAGGTGGACAAAGAGACCGCCGAGATAGCGAAAGCGATTCTCATGATGGTGAACACGATACTCCAGAAAGGTCGGAGCCTAGGGCTGCACCTAGTCATTGCAACTCAACGCCCGGACGCAGACACTATCCCGGGCACCTTAAGGGCGAACATGGACGCGCTTCTCACGTTTCATGTCACAACGCAAGTGCAATCTGCTGTGGTCCTAGGCCCAGGACACAATGAGGCATTTGAGCTTCCACCGATTCCAGGGCGAGCATTAGTGTCTCTCGGAGGGCAACTGGAACACGTGCAAATGCATCTGTGGCGCTAATGACTTTCCACTCCTCCCCGCACCTGATGTCGCATAGACAGAAAAGAAAGCCGGCAGCCCAACAAAGGACTGTCGGCTTTCTGTCTTCGGAAAACCTCTTAGAGATTCTCCGAGTTCGAGGTGATTCCATTCACCGTCACGGTGATGCTGTCCGTGTCGGTGCTGGAGCTCTCATAGATGGTCAAGGTATATTGACCATTCGTACCACCGCTAATGGAGTAATCACCAGCCGAGGTACCGGAGCTCAAAGTGCTTTCGCTCGTGGTGTCCGTCACCGTAAAGTTGCTGGCCGTAAGCCCCGTGACCGGGTTACCCGCAGCATTCAACACCGTGACAGTCGCCGTGTAGGTGTACGGAGCTGTCGAACCACCTTCAGTGAACGATCCTAGTTGGACTCAGCCCTGGCCGCCAACTTGAACATTACCCACCACCGTCGACGGCGCACTGCTAACTTCCTTCGATGTGCCAATCTCCAGCACCGTGCCGCCCGTTGTCGCACCATACGTGGTATACAGGTTCACTGTGGTGCTGCTCGTGCTTGTAGAGTAGGCCGGCGAATAAGCCAGTCCACTCGACGCTGCGTAGTACGGCACGTTTGCATAGCCGAACGTCAGCGACACATCACCCTGGGCGTTGGTCGTGACGTACATGGTGCTGTTGGCCGTAGTCGAGCTGGAGGAGTTTTGACCAGCCTGCCAGCTTACGACACCCGGGATCGACACCGAGGCATATCCAGCAGGAGACGAAACCTTAGCGGTACTACCGCTGTTGAACGCCGAGTTCAGATAGATCGGCGTGTAGTAGTTGGTGCCACCGATATTCGTCTGCAGCACCGTACCGTTGACCGCCGTAATCCACAGGCTACCCGTTGTGCCAAGGTCGGCGACCTCATCAGCAAGAACTACCGGCACGGATTGGTTCGCGACCGGGTTGCCATTGGTGTCAAACACCTCAAACTGCAACGTACCGCTACCGAGACCCTGTGTGCCCAGGTTCACGCTGAACGGATTCGCATACCCGACATACGCAGGCGTCTGCGGACCCGCCACGAACGAAGCCGTCGCCTTCGCGCTGCCGCTCGTGATCGTCACCTGACCGGCACCGCTCACCGTGAAGCCAAAGACCGGCGTGGTGGTTGTGAGATTGCTAATGGCCACACCGTTCACAACCCATGTATAGCCCGTGCCACTGGTGTAGGTAGCTGTGAGTTGCACCGTCGCACCTGCAGCCGTTGCGCTCGTCGGCAGGGTTGCAGACGAGGCATTCCACTGGCTTGCCGTGGCTGTGCCTTTGCCATTGTCGAAGTACAGGCTACCCAGCGTCTGGCCGCTTGCCAACTGGAGCGTATACGTCACCGAAGCATTCGTGACCACCGCGTCCGTAGAAGAAGACGTGCTCGAAAGCGGCGACACATACACCGGCGTACCCGTGCTGACACCGGAGATGTTCGTCACATTCGCAGCCTGATAGCTGTTTGTAGAGCTGTTATAGCTCGGTGCAGCACCGCTCACTGCGAGACCCACCACAGAAGTCGTCGTGCTCGACGCAGGTGCCTGATAGTTAATCGTCGTCGACACGGTGTTGGAGCCCGACACGGCGTAGACCGTGAAGTTACCGGTGTAGTAAGAATTCACATACACCGTCGCCTGGCCGCTGCTGTTGGTGTAGGTGATGTATTCCTCATAAGAGTCCGTAGGTGCACCTGTGCCGGGGTTCGAGCCAATCGCCGCACCCTGGCTGTTCACGAAGTGGGCTTGTTGCCCATTGGAGCCACCCGCCAAATAGAAGGTGACCTGCTGATTCGCCGAAGCCCCCGGAATCGTCACCGTCACCGGCACAAGACCCTGAGTAATGTTCGAAGCCGTGGATACCGTCGGGCTCGTGTTACCCGCCACAATCACCGGGTTGTTGTTGGCAAGCGTCAGATAGATGGTCTGCGACGAACCCGCATACTGACCCGTGCCGGCAATCGTGAGCGTGTACGCGCCCTGGCCCGTCACGACAAACGTCGCCATACCATTCGCGTCGGTCGTCACCTGTGCGGTGTACGTCCCGCTCGAGCCAGCAGTCACCGTCACATAGCTGTTGTTCTGCTCCACCGTCGGCACGCTACCACCGGAGAACGTCAGGCTCACCGGCGCATTCGGAACCGGGTTGCCATTCGCATCCGCGAGCTGCAGCGAGACCGTCGCGGTGTCACCCGTCGTGTTCAGGTACGGATTCGCAGCCGTGCCATTGCCCATGGTCACACCCGTGACCTTCACAGCGAGGCCAGGCTGAGCACTGTACACTTGAAGACCTGTCTGACCGCTGAACTTACCGTTAATGTTCAGCGCGTTCAGGATGTTGCTCACGTAGAAGATCGGCATGTAGGTCGTGACCTGCGCATTCGGGCCGCCAGCCGGATCCTTTGCAACCTGCGTGTTGAACATCTTAATCGGGGTACCGTTCAGCGTCACGGTCGTGTTACCCGTGCCCACGCCGCCTGCAACACTGACAGAGGAAGCGTTGACGTTGGCATCGGTCAGGGCCCATGTGTGTGTCACACCGTTCCAGGTTGCCTGGATGCCGAGCTTCGCAAGCGCCTCGTCGAAGTAATAGATCGGGAAGAACCCGGTCTGGTTACCGGAATCGACCCCCACCATCTCATACGGGATCGCGATAATTTGCCCATTCACCGTAATCGGCAATGGATTCCCCTGCGTCAAACCGGACGACGTGTCCGCAAACGCCACAGGGCTAATCGCACCCAGAACAATCGCAGCTGAAGCAATGCCACTCAGTGTGCGTTTCAAGTCCCCTTGACGATCACCCAGTTCCATCCACACCCCGGATCGGCAACCCTTGTCCCCTCGATCTTCTCGATCCCTTCCAAATCCTAATCTTGACGCATGCTTGCAAGCAGCAAGCTTGCAACGCCCTTGCTTGTGACGCGCAAGCTTGCTGAAAGCTTTCACGCTTCATCCTTTTCAAGTCCCAAAACGTCAGGAAGTTCGTTCCTGTTTGCGACCGGTGAGCAGACGATGGATCACCTCGTCGTAGCCGTGCTTGCGCAGAAACTCGATGATCGCCGCCTCCAGGATCTCGCGCTGCGACATCCGCCACGCCTGGCTCGCAGCGCGCAACAGTCGGTCAAGCTCTACCGAGATGTGGAGGCTCTTCACCACGGAGAACCCAGGGATGGTGTAGCGCGGTACGTCCGTCGCGCCCCGCTCCGTGTGCAAGAGCAGCCGCTCCAGTTTCGCCCGATGTTTCACCAGCATCCCGAGAAGCTCGAGCGCATCCCCAAGCGGCAATGAAACAGACTCGCTCTCACTCGACACAGTCTCCCGGGGAAGGTCGGGTTCGACCGACGGAGACGTGGTGTCTTGTGTACGTTCTTGTGCGACGTAGTTGCGCGCCGTGTTCGACCACAGGTATCCGTGCGACTGCATGTACTGCGCCATCTCGAAAGCACTCGCAAACCCAAGCGCCTCGGCGATCCGCTTGGGATCGCCGTAGGGTTCGGCCTGAAACGCCTCGATGACCCGCGCCACCTTGGGACTGCGTCGCCTCTTCTTGGGCTCCACCCGTTCAACATATGTTGCCTGCTCGTCACTCCACCGATACCCACGGCGCATCATGAACTGGTCCAAGTACCGACGCGCCTTGTACCCGTACATCCGGGCGATCTCGTCCCGCGTCTTTCCGTCCGCGAGGTGTTGGAATACGTCTTCTGGGCGAAACGTCATGGCTGCACCTCCTCGAACGAGAGCGTCTGCACCGCCTGTTGCAAATCCTCCCGAGTCGCGTGCGTGTACACCGACGTGACCGTGGGCGAACTATGGCCGAGGAGCTTTTGCACAAGGATTAAGTGCACGCCTTGGCGAATGAGGTTCGAGGCAAAGCTGTGTCGGAACGTGTGCGCCGTGACGTACCGTCGATACCCAAGCGCTTGGCTTGTCTGCTTGAGCACGCGGTTGATGTGCGTCGGCGACAGGCCGCCCGTCGAAGGCGTCGCAAAGAACCGCTCGTGCGGTTTCGCGTGTGCCCGATGCTGTTCGACATAGTTAGAAAGGATCGTTCTCAGTGGCCCACACATCGGGACTTCGCGCGGCTTGTCGCCCTTGCCGTGCTCCACGCGGAGGACGCCTTCCTCGAAATCGACGTCGTCCATGCGAAGAAAGATGATTTCCGCAATGCGAAGTCCCGTGTAGGCCATGGTCCAGGCCGCCGCTTGAACGTGCGGATGGGGAATGTGATGGATGAACCGCGCAAGCTCGTGCGCAGGGAGCGCGTACCGCTCCTTCTGTACGGTGCGCTTGGCTTCGAGCATCTCCGCCGGGTTCGAGCTCACGATGCCCTGGCGCACGAGGTACTTGAAAAAAGAGCGCAGCGCATACAACCGCCGATTGAGGGTCGTGGCCTGTCCTGGACTTGCCTCGAGATACGCGCGCAGGTCCTCGACGGTTGTCTCCTCCACCGACCAGGGCAAGTTGTGGCGCGCGGCGTAGAAGGCCGCGAACCGTCGTAAGTCACTCTGGTACCCGATAACCGTCTTCCGACTCCGCCCCTGGCGCACAAGATGCGCCCCAAACGCCGTGATGGCTTCCTCCCCCAACATGCTCTCGCCTCCACAGGCCGCCCGGTCCCGGGCTTGGCACCCAGGCCGCGGTTCGGCGCGAATTTCCCGCCTTGCGCGCAGACCCCGCGCACAAGGGGGCATTCGGCCTAATCGCCAAAAAGGCCATGCGCCGCCCCCGTCAAGGCTGCGAAGCACCGCGAAGCGGCTTGGCCTTGACAGGGGGCAAAAGCGCATGGCCTAGCATGGACTGGGCCGAAAGCCCCCGGGATTCAGGGAGCCTCCGGATCGCCGACCTCCACCGCCGGGGTATCGTCGGGAGCCTCAGAGGCGGGCTTGGACTCGAGCATGCGGCGAAACTTCTGGAGGGTCTCTTGCATCTCCTGTCGCAGACGATGATAGACCACGCCTTGTTGGAGAACCGCTTTGCGCTCGACAGGACTCCACGCTTCAAACCCAGGCGCTGTGAGAGGGACGAGACGAGACGGGTTGGCCTTGCAGATGGTGATGACTTCACAGACTAAGAGATTCGGATCATCGACGAGCCAAGATAAGAGCGCGCGTCGAGGGTCAATGCCCCATTCAAACAGTTGCATCGTATCCCGTGGAAGGTCGAGCAGCGTCATGAGGGTCGATTCGACACTCGTGAGTTCCTTCCCATGCGGTGCCCGCACAAACGCAAACTCGCCTGCTTGGGTCGTTCGGTCGACCACATACACCAGCTGTCCGGGTATCAATGCTTTGAGATCGGTCGCCGGCGTAATGATGGCGACATCCTCCGTGGTGAACCCAAACCAGCGCAAGTTCGGTTTCACGCTCACCGCCAAGACCGCGTTGGAAGGATGCAAGACGCTTCGCAACAGGCCGAGATAGTCGGCAGCTGACTTTTCGCGTTGCTGAATCGCGTCCAATAGGGCATCCTCCGCCTCATACTCCTCTTCCTTCTCCGGCGGAAGCTGAATCAAGTTCATGTACTTCCCGACGACTTCCGGCCCCAATAACTGCACCGCAAAACGCGGACCCTGGGGCAGTTTCGACGCCAACTGGATGACCAGCTTGGCACTCAGGTTCCGTTTCCGATTCTCAATGGCGTTGTAGTAGGAAAGCGAAAGCCCGAGAAAGTCGGCCATCTCTTTTTGGGTCATCTCCATCTCGGTTCGCTTCTCGATGAGCCAACTCACAAACTGTTGGAGCTTATCTTCGGGCACCAGCGCATCCGGAGAAAGCCTCGGCATTCCGTCCCCCCCTTTTGAATCCGGTGTTATGTGAGAATCCCGATCTATCCATCAGGATGAACAAGCCACTAAGAAGAATTCCCTGGGGCCCAATCACTTTTTCACTATACACGGCATATGTGAAGCCGTCCACGTAGTAAAATGCGCAAAGTGCATGTTACCACCGCACGTTACCACCTAGATACCCTCTTTACGCTCACAATTGTACACACGAAATGTGTTTTTATTTGCCCTTCATGTATAACAACAAAAACATCTTGTTGATCCGAACGAAAAGAGGATTTATACTCTTCTCATCCGAGTTATCCACCATCTTCACACATAGAAAGGGTGTCGAGCGTCATGATTACATTCGAGGGATTGGTCCAAGACGTGTCGATGTCAAAGGATGGAACGAAGAAGTACGCGGAGGTGGCCGACCGGGAGCACTTCGTCACGTACCGGGTGCAGGTGCCGGTCGAGGCGCAGCTGTCGCGGGGCGAGATCACGCAGCTGGAGGTCGTTCGCATCCGGGCGTTCAACGGGCAGATCAGCCTGGAGGCGCAGCCGTTGACGGCGAAGGTCACTGCCAAGCCCTAATTCGCAGACCCGGGCGGCTGGCGCGCGGACCCCAAGGGGAGCGCGCCGTCGCCCGGTAGGGTGGGGGTCCAGTAACACCCCACTCGCAAAATCCCTTCGGGAACCGAAAGGAGGGGAAGAACATGTGCAACTCGCCAATGTGGACACACTCGTAGGTCACGTGTACGTCGCGCGATGGCTCGAGCGCTACAGCACGTTCTTGCGCGACTTGGCCTCGGTGGAAGCAGGGTCGCCCTTTGAGCCCGTGCGGATGACGTATCGGGGCTTGGACTTGCAGACGTACCCAGAGCGGACGACGACGCACTGGCACGCGTTTAAGGTGTGGCTACCGACTGGGGGTACACAGAACGTCGCGCTGGAATTCCGCATCTATGACAAACCGCTCAAGGAAGCGTCGAACCAGTGGCCGATGGAAGTCATCTACCGGAGCGCACCGCTTTGGACCGTGCCCTTTGTGGAACTTTGGAACGAAACCCTTCGTACCTTGACAACCCTAGCGGATGAACCGATTCCCGACGAGGACATCTTGACGCGTGTGTCTCGTGTGGACATTGCGGTAGATACGGATGAACTACAGTTTGAGGAGAAAGACCGCGATCGCCTGGTGACAAGGGCCAAACACCAAAGCCAATACATAGACACCTACGCATGGGATGACGATGAAACCGAAAACGTAGACGAAAACGAAGAGGCCATTGACCAGGCCACATACCACCAAGGCGACCGGTTCACAGGCTTTACGTTCGGAAAAGGCAAAATCCTATGCCGAATCTATAACAAGTGGTGGGAGATTGCAAGAAACACATCCTATAAGCAGGACAAACGGTTCTTCGCGGAGCTATGGCAACAGGCTGGTTGGGATTTGACTCGAGACGTGTGGCGAATCGAGTTCCAACTCCGCCGAGAGGCGTTGCACGAGTTCCAGGTGCCCGAGACCGACCTTCGTTTCGCGAAGCTTAGCATTCCTGAGGTCGTGACCCATGCGCCGTCTCTTCTCACGTATCTCATGCAGGACTGGATTTCCCTGCGCACCCCGACGCGGAGCGCGAATCGCGCGAAATGGCCCGTAGACCCCGTGTGGCAAAAGCTCGTCGACACCGTGAAGGTGTGCTATGGCGTGAGTGAGCGCCATCCGCTGGAGCCACAACTCAACCCGTACCAGCTGGCGAAGGTGATGAAGGGGTATTTGACGGCGTTTGCCGTGGCAGTCGGGGAATCCTCGAGTCGGGATCTGATGGACAAGCTGCCCCGGCTGCTCGCGCGGTACTTGGAAATGGACCCACAGGATTTCTGGCACACCCTCGACGCCGAGATTACACGAAAAGCGCTGCTGCAGGGCGTTCAGACACTCGAGGAGGTCGCTTGTTCATGAAAGCCTATGTGCCCTATCTACAAAACGCGGTGATGCTCGTCGTCGCATGCATGATTGCGGCGCTGGTGATCCAAATCCCCGCCGTGGACCATGCCGCACATCACATTCAAATCTTCATTCGGGAGGTCGTACACCATGAGGCGTTTATCCCGACATTTTCTACTCGCTGATGGACTTTACGCTTTCATTCTCGCTTGGGTGGCATGGGCGGACTTCCGCCCCCACCCCTGGTTTGTGGGGATGTTTCTTGGGCTCGCGCTCTTCTTCCGCCTCGGCCTAGGCGGGACGAATCTCGAGGAAGAGTACAACCCGCTCCTTTTCGCGTTCTGGTCTTCGTTCCGAGACCCGCTGGCAAACGCGTATCTTGCACTCGCACAGGCATCCGGGAACCCGGAGCCCGCAAGCCTTGTACGTCTCGGTCGCCTGAAACGCCGCGGCCGAGCGCTCGTCGGTCTCTACCGCTTGCCGCCCGGCGAGTCGTTTGCTTCCCTTCGCGAGAAGGAACGCGAACTCGCGAGCGCCTTGGGGGAAGAGGTGCAGATCACCCAGACCGCATGGCCGGGATGCGTGGAAATTGCGAGGTTCCCCGCACTACCGCGCACCGTCTCGCTTCGTGACGTGCTGCCCGTCATCCGGCAAGCAAACGAATTCTCCTGGTGTCTTGGTGAAGGCGTGCAAGGCCCGGTGCTCGCACCGCTCCGACAGTACCCGCACCTTCTCGTTGCAGGCGCCACCGGCGGCGGGAAGACGAACGCCCTCAAAGTGATTGCAGAAACGCTCAAGGTGCAACGCCCCGACGCCACCGTGGTGATTGCGGATCTCAAAGGCGGTTATGACTACAAGCCGCTCCTAGATACGGTGGACGAGGTGATTCGAGACCTGCCACGACTCCATGCTTGGATGCAGACACTGGTCACAACACTCTCGGAACGGGAACAAGAAGCGTGGGAACGTGGCACAACGCGCTTCACACCTTGCGTCACGCTGATCGACGAATTCGCCACGGTCACGTCTACCGCCAACAGTAAGGCGGACAAGGAGGCTGCGGAGATGGCGAAAGCAATTCTGGCGATGGTGAACACGATTCTCCAGAAAGGCAGGAGTCTGGGGCTTCATCTGGTGATTGCGACCCAACGCCCGGACGCGGACACCATCCCTGGCACCTTGCGCGCGAACATGGACGCTCTTCTCACGTTCCACGTCACAACCCAGGTGCAATCCGGTGTGGTGTTGGGAACGGGACACGATGAAGCATTTGAACTGCCGCCCATTCCGGGAAGAGCACTGGTATCCCTAGGAGGGCAATTGGAGCAGGTGCAAATGTATCGGTGGAACAAATGACTTTCTACTCCTTCTCGCACCTGATGTCGCATAGACAGAAAAGAAAGCCGCCAGCCCAACAGGGGACTGTCGGCTTTCTATCTTCGGAAAACCTCTTAGAGATTCTCCGAGTTCGAGGTGATTCCATTCACCGTCACGGTGATGCTATCCGTGTTGGTGCTGGAGCTCTCGTAGATGGTCAACGTGTATTGACCATTCGTACCACCGCTAATGGAGTAGTCACCAGCCGAGGTACCGGCGCTCAAGGTACTGTTCGCGGTGGTGTCCTTTACCGTAAAGTTGGATGCTGTAAGCCCCGTGACCGGGTTACCCGCGGAGTTCAACACTGTGACAGTAGCCGTATAGGTATACGGGGATGTCGAACCACTTTCAGCGAACGTACCGAGTTGGACAGTCCCCGGTCCGCCAACCTGAACATTTCCGACCACCGTCGAAAGTGCCGAGCCAGACAACTCGTTCGCGGTACCGATCTGAAGAAGTGTGCCTCCCGTGGTCGCACCATAGGTGGTATACAGATTCACCGTGGTGCTCGTCACACTCGGAGCATTATAGGTCGGCGAATAGGCCAAACCGGAACCCGTGTAATACGGCACGTTACCATAGCCAAACGTCAGCGACACATCACCCTGCGCGTTGGTCGTGACGTACATTGTGCTGTTGGCCGTAGACGAGCTGGAGGAGTTTTGTCCAGCCTGCCAGCTTACAACACCTGGGATCGACACGGAGGTATATCCAGCGGGCGATACAGACCCAGAAACGACCGTTCCTGTGCTGTTCTTGTTGAACGCCGAGTTGAGATAGATCGGCGTGTAATAGTTGCTGCCTCCGATATTCGTCTGCAGTACCGTACCGTTGACCGCCGTGATCCACAAGCCACCCGTCGCCATGAGATCGGACACCTCATCCGCCAGCACTACAGGGACGGACTGGTTCGCGACCGGGTTGCCGTTGGTATCAAACACCTCAAACTGCAACGTACCGCTGCCCAGACCTTGTGTACCCAGGTTCACGCTGTACGGATTCGCATATCCGACGTACGCCGGTGTCTGCGGACCAGCCACAAACGAAGCCGTCGCCTTCGCGCTGCCGCTCGTAATGGTCACTTGGCCAGCACCGCTCACCGTGAAGCCAAAGACAGGTGTGGTGGTAGTGAGACCGTTAATCGTTACACCGTTCACAGCCCAGCTATAGCCGGAACCGCTGGTGTAGGTCGCTGTGAGTTGCACGGTCGCACCTGCAGCCGTCGCGCTCGTCGGCAGGGTTGCGGAAGAAGCTGCCCATGAAGATGCCGTGCCTGTACCTTTGCCATTGTCGAAGTACAGGCTACCCAGCGTTTGCCCGCTTGCCAACTGGAGCGTATACGTCACCGAAGCGTTGGTCACAACCGCATCAGTGGAAGAAGACGTGCTGGAAAGCGGCGACACATACACCGGCGTGCCCGTGCTGACACCGGAGATGTTGGTCACATTCGCAGCTACGTAATCGCTGTTGGTGCTATTGTAGCTCGGAGCAGCACCACTGACCGAGAGACCCGCCACAGAGGTCGTCGAGCTCGACGCAGGCGCCTGATAGTCAATCGTCGTCGACACAGTCTGCTGGCTGGAGCCGGAGCCCGTCACTGCATAGACCGTATAGTTGCCGGCGTAGTACGAATTGACATACACCGTCGCCTGACCGCTGCTGTTCGTGTAGGCGATGTACTCCTCATAAGATCCCGTAGGCGCACCTGTGGCGGGGCTCGAGCCAATCGCCGCACCTTGGCTGTTCACGAAGTGGGCTTGTTGCCCAGAAGAACCAGAGGCAGGTGCCAAGTAGAAGGTTACTTGCTGATTCGCCGACGCGCCCGGAACGGTCACCGTCACCGGCACAAGACCCTGCGTAATGTTCGAAGCCGTCGACACCGTCGGGCTCGTGTTGCCCGCCACAATCACCGGGGTGTTATTGGCAAGCGTCAAATAGATGGTCTGCGACGAACCCGCATACTGACCCGTACCCGCAATCGTGAGCGTGTACGCGCCCTGGCCCGTTACGACAAACGTCGCCGTGCCGTTCGCGTCAGTCGTCACTTGCGCGGTGTACGTACCATTCGAGCCGGCAGTGACCGTCGCATAGCTGTTGTTCTGCTCCACCGTCGGAGCACCGCTACCACCGGAGAACGTCAGGCTGACCGGCGCGTTCGCGACTGGGTTGCCGTTCGCATCCGCCAGCTGCAGCCAGACCGTCGCGGTGTCACCCGTCGTATTCAGATACGGATTCGCAGCCGTGCCATTGCCCGTGGTCACGCCCGAAACCTTGACCGCAAGCCCAGGCTGAGCGCTGTACAGTTGCAGGCCCGTCTGACCGCTAAACTTGCCGTTAATGTTCAGCGCCTGCAGGATGTTGCTCACATAGTAGATCGGCATGTAGGTCGTGACCTGAGCGTTCGGGCCGCCCGCCGGATCCTTCGCAGCTTGGGTATTAAACTCCTTGATCAGGGTGCCATTTAGGGTCACCTGCGTGTTACCCGTGCCTACGCCACCCGCAACTTGAACACTCGACGGATTGGTGATGTTGGAATCCGTCAGCGCCCACACGTGGGTGGTGCCATTCCAAGTCGCCTGGATACCCAGTTTCGCAAGCGCCTCGTCGAAATAGTAGATTGGGAAGAATCCCGTCTGGTTGCCGGAATCGACGCCCACCATCTCATACGGAACGGCGATAATCTGACCGTTCACCGTGATGGGTAGCGCGTTGCCTTGTGTCAAACCGGACGACGTGTCCGCGAACGCCACAGGGCTAATCGCACCCAGAACAATCGCAGCTGAAGCAATGCCACTCAGTGTGCGTTTCAAGTCCCCTTCTCCTCCTTACGATTCCAATGGAATCACTAGAACTGAAGTTCGGTGACGAAGGTCACCCTAAACTGGCCATTCGTCACTGCCCCCACGTGCCCGAAGATCCTTTCATAGCCTTACTGCTTCAGCTTAACGCTTTGGAAAGCAGCAAGGTTACCTTCTCTTCGAACCGCAGGAAGACATCCCTCCCTTCAGTGGCTACCTGTACCCATCCCTCTCCTGGCTTTCGCCGCCAGGATTCGACACCACGAGGGTTGTTCTCGGCAATGCGGGCCACTCTAGCAAGTTATGTATCCTAAGACAGTAGCCTCATTGCCGCATTATACGCTTTCTTTCCTTGCAAGTAAAGACCTTGCGAGGAAGAGTGGCGCAGTTTTCGGCATATTCTCGGCATTGAGGTGACATTGTCCTCTCCAAGAAGCCCTCGCCGCCACTCACGCCTACATGGTTCGATTCGCTCTACCTGTTTGTGAGGGTCCGCGAGCTCATGCGCGAAAATTTTGTGGGTTCTTCATCCCTCTGCTCCGCGTTGTGTTGGGCTTTGCCCTTCTGGTACATTGATGTTCGCATGGTGCCACAGGTCTGGAGGGTCTCGGATGTCTTCCTTTTTAACCGTCGCTACAAGGTTCGAGGCCGAGATGGTAGAGAAGAAATCACGATTTCTCGCGGCGGCCGTCCCCGTGCGCACGGAAAGCGACGCGTTGGCCGCTCTAAGCGAGGTCCGTGCAAGGCACCCTGGAGCCAGGCATCACGTGTATGCGTATCGAATGGGCGTTCAGGTTCCGCACGAGCGCTTTTCGGACGACGGCGAGCCAAGCGGCACGGCGGGCAGGCCTGTGCTTGAAGTGATTCGCAGGCAAGGGATCACCAATGTGCTCGTGATTGTCACGCGCTACTTTGGCGGCATTCTGCTCGGCGCGAACGGTCTCGTCCGCGCCTACACTGAAGCGGCAGCTGCTGTCCTGAGCGGCGCGCCGAAGCTTCACTGCTCGCGGATGTGCGACATTCAGGTTACCTGCGGATACGAGCACTACGGCAAGTTGACGCATCTCTTTGAACAGCAGGACCTGCGAATCTATCACCCCGAGTTCGCGGAAAGCGTACGTTTTACGCTCGTCGTCATGGAGGAATCCGTTCCCTCGGTGCTGACACTCTTGTCCGATGCGACGTCTGGCCAGGCGGCTTGCGAGGTGTCGCCCGCGTCTTATGTAGGTGTGACCGACGACGGCGAGCTGGTCCGGGACGTGTGGCCGGAACCCGCAAGCGACTAGCCTTCAGTAACGCGGATAGGCAACCCCGCGCGCACGCTGCAAAATGAGCGCCGAGCGGGCGGCTAAGATGCGCTCGACGACCTTCGGGCGTGCCATTCGGGCGATGAATTCAATGCCCTTCACCATCTCCACCACGGTCTCCTCGGGCCCCACGGGGCGGGTCTTCCGAATCGCGTCGATTCGAAAGTAGCCCTGGGTGCCATCGTTCCGCCCAATGGGCGCGCGCACCCGAATTTGAGCATATGCGAGGCGTTCCACAGGTATGACCACAGGAGAAAAGAGACTCCGATTCAAGTCCTCCTCGCAAGCGCGGCGCAGGTCTTTCCCCGAAATGGCGAAGTGGCGGAGCAAGCCATCCCGGACCCACTGCGCGCGGTGGGGCGCGTAAAACATATCTCCGTTCGACAGAAGGACGAGCGTTCGATTCCCTTGGCAGTAGACCGGCACAAAAGCGACGATCTGAAGGGCGATCTCGCCGATGCGCGGGACATCGGACTCTTCATAGACGGGGACATTGGGGATGGGATGATGCGTGGGCTCCGGCAGGATGATCATACATACATTCCTCCTTCTTAACTTTGATACATAGATACCTACTCTTGCGTGAAGTTTAGCATGGTTGGTGATCATTGTATCTTCGTGGTTAGCGTATCCTGTAGCTATTGTCTTTGTCAATATGGAAGTCTACATTTGTGGAGTTGGCTTCGGATTCCGGGGCACGGGCAGGGCTTCGCCCTTCGGGCTGCAGATCTGCCTGTGCTACGGAATCCTCGCTTCTGGGAGAAGATTGATGGGGGTTGGGTGGCGCTGCGCGAGGGGGAGACGGTTGGAATGCGTGGCGCGGAGGGCTGGCACGGGCTGTTGCTTGGGTGCCCCGACTGGTGCGTCATTCGCCTTTGCGTCGAGGTCCATGGGGGTCTCCTGGCGGGTTGTGAGGGGATGCGGACACGAAAAAAGGCCAGGCATCAACGCCTGACCTTCTCTCCTTCGCCTGGCAACGACCTACCTTCCCAGGAGGCTGCCCTCCCAGTATTCTCGGCGCTGGAGGTCTTCACGTCCGTGTT
>NZ_FTOO01000012.1 GCF_900156755.1 Alicyclobacillus vulcanalis | reverse complement strand
TGAAGTACGTGCTTCGTGAGCTGGCGCGGCTTCCGCACACCATTGCGTGACGGCTTGGCGCAGTGAGGTCCCCTACGACAACTTGACACGCACCCGGAATCGGCACGCCATTGACACCCCCCGGGCGCGCTTGATACAATGACTCAGCCGCGCGGTTGTAGCTCAGAGGGAGAGCACTACCTTGACACGGTAGGGGTCACAGGTTCGATTCCTGTCAGCCGCATTGCAGAGGGCCGCCCGACAGAGCTTCGGGCGGCCCTCTTATCCAGACTGCCCGCCTATGAGCCCCACTCGAGAATTCAAGCTGATTTTGAAGGTTTTTTGAGATCTATAAAAGGTGACCGATGCCCCGGTGTCGAATTCTCGCTCAGTCGAGCATGTGAAATCTCGATGGTGGGACGTCGGCTCGTTGCCGCTCGCAGGACCAGTGGCGGCTGACCACGGAGGCGTATACACTGGGCAGAGGTACCTTTTGCCCGGCGATGGAGGGACGCTTCCGATGTGGATGTGGCTGGCCGCGTGTGTTGGAGGTCTTGGCGGCGTGGGGTACGCAACGACCGTTCTCCCCACCCAGTGGCTTAAGGTGGAGCGGGTGGATTGGCAGCTCGGGCTGCGCCGAACCCTGCTCCAGATCAGTGATCTACACGTGGAACGCAATCGCATTTCGCCCGAGCGTCTCGCCGCCGTTTGTCGGGCCGAGCGCCCGGACTACATCTGCTTGACAGGCGATTACGTCGACTCCGAAAAGGCTCTCCCGCGCTTTGAGCCTTACTTGCGGGCTTTCCAAAGCGCGCAGGTGCCGGTGTTCGCCGTGCTCGGCAATCACGATTACAAGCTTCGCGGCCGATTGAACGCGCTCATCGCCTGTCTCGAGTCGCACGGCGTGACGGTCCTGCGCAACTCGTCCGTCGTCCTCGACGGATTTTGTCTGGTCGGGATCGACGATTATGACACGCGGCACAGCGACGAGGAGGCCGCCTATGCGCGGGTGCCACAGGGCCTGCCGGTGGTCGTCATGACGCATGACCCCACGTTTGTTCTGGCGGCAAGGAGGCCGTTTGATGCGCTCTTGGCCGGGCATCTGCACGGAAAACAGTTTCGTCTTCCGTTTTTTTATCACCTCAAACCGATGGGCCCGCTCGCGAAGCAGGGCATTTACGCGGGGCTTCATGATGCCGAACAAGGGCCTTACTACATCTCCAAGGGCGTGGGCCAGTCCGGCATCAATCTGCGGTTTCTGGTGCGCAGTGAGGTGACCGTTCACCGGCTGTGAAAGCGCCACTGGCGAGGAGGGACAAGCATGGCCAACTTTCGCGACGTCAATCTCTTGACCAGGCTGAACCGCCTGCCCATCACGCCGAGGCTGATGGGAATCATTGCACTGCTCTCGCTCGTGTGGCTCGCCGAGGCGTTTGACATCGGCATCGTCGGCCCCGTGCTCACGACGCTGGAGAAGGCGTGGCACCTTTCGTCTTGGCAGACTGGGCTGTTGGCGATCGCGTCCACGCTCGGCATCGTGGTGGGCATGATCCCGGCCGGCATGATGGCGGATCGTTTTGGACGCCGGCGCGTCATTCTCATGGGCATCGCCTGGTTTTCCGTCGTGACCATGTTCGGCGCGCTTGCAAACAACGTGGCGGATCTGTTTCTCGTCAGGTTCTTGGCGGGCATTGGCGAGGGCGCGGTCTTGCCGATGCCGTATCTCATTTTGTCCGAGTTTACCAACTCGCGGCGGCGAGCGGTGAGTGTGGGGTATGCCAACGGCATCCTGACGGCCGCGTACATCGTGCCAAGCCTTGTTTCCATCTGGGCGCTCCACCACTATCCCGATGCGGTGGCTTGGCGCATTCCGTTCTTGCTCGGCGGCGTCCCGCTCATTATGCTCCTCCCGATTGGGCTTTGGCTTCCCGAGTCGCCGCGCTACCTCCTCGACAAGGGCCGTCAGACCCCGGTGGCGCAGCTCGTCGAGGCTTTGGAGCAACAGGCTTCACTTCCGCACGACGAGACGCTTTACGACGAGGTGATCGCCGAAACGCTGGATGAGACGCCACACGACATGCTGAAGACCCTGCGTTCCATCTTTCGGCCGCCGCTTTTGTCGCGAAGCGCGATGGTCATCCTGCATCTCACGGCCGCCCTCATGTTGTTCTACGTTTTGCAGGTGTTTGGCCCGGCGCTCTTGGCCAAGCGGGGGCTCGGCGTGTCCAATTCCATTTTGGACACCGGGCTCATGATGCTGTTTGCAGGATTTGGGTCCGTCTGCCAAGGCTATTTGTCCGACCAATTTGGGCGCAAGCGGGTCCTTGCCGCGTATGCGGCCCTGGCGACCATCGGCTGCCTGCTGTTCGCATCGGTGCACACGCGAGACGCGACCGTCGTCGCAGGCGTTCTGACCGCCTTCTTCGGGCTTGGGATTTTTCCAGTGTCCAAGTTGTCTGTGGCCGAACAGTATCCCACGGAGGTGCGCGGTCGCGGCGTGTACGTCGGGGAAATGATTGCGCGAGGCCTGAGCGGCATCGTGACGACGTACTTCATCCCCTTTGTCCTCTCCTTGGGCGGCGATCGCGTCGTGTTTCTCGGCATGGCGGTGGTCCTCGTGGCGTTTACAACGCCGTTTGTCCTATTTGGTCGCGAGACGGCCCAATTGCAGCTCGAGTACGCGACGAGCGTCCGGCCCATCGAGCGCATGCGACCTCGCTTCTCGCGGCACTGAACGCCATAACGGATTTATCGACATTTGCACGGCGCGGGGCTCCCGCGCCTTTTCGATTTCCCATCGGGAAGCGCTTGTTGAAACCCCTTGCAAACCCGAATGGTGTCTGCTAGCATGATGATATGTTTGTTCGATAAACGAACTTGAAGCGAAGGTGATGGACGTGCCGACCTACTTTCCTGAAGTGACGCGCGTGGCCTACGAAGGCAAGCGTTCCGACAATCCGCTCTCGTTTAAGTACTACAATCCCGATGAGATCGTGCTAGGGAAACCCATGAAGGACCATCTGCGCTTCTCTGTGGCCTACTGGCACACGTTTACCCTCTCGGGCGCGGACCCGTTCGGGCAGCCGAATATGATCCGGCCATGGGACGGCGCGGACGGCATGGATCTGGCCAAGCGCCGTGTCGAGGCGGCCTTTGAATTCATGACCAAGCTCGGTGTCGAGTACTTCTGCTTTCACGATCGCGACATTGCCCCCGAGGGCGACACGCTGCGCGAGACGAATCGGAATCTGGACGAGATCGTCCGGCTGATCAAGGAGTGCATGCAGTCGACGGGCATCAAGCTGCTCTGGAACACGCAGAACCTGTTCTCCAACCCGCGGTTTGCGCACGGAGCGGCGACGGCGCCCGACGCGGACGTGTTTGCGTACGCGGCGGCGCAGGTGAAAAAGAGCCTCGAAATTGCGAAGGAGCTCGGCGCTGAAAACTACGTCTTCTGGGGCGGCCGCGAGGGCTACGAGACCCTTTTGAACACGGACTTGAAGCTCGAGCTCGACAACTATGCACGGCTTCTGCAGATGGCGGCGGACTATGCAGACGAAATCGGATTCACCGGTCAGTTCCTGATTGAACCCAAGCCGAAGGAGCCGACGAAGCACCAGTACGACTTTGATGTGCAATCGGGGCTCGCGTTTTTGTACCACTACGGGTTGAAGGACCGGTTCAAGTTCAATATCGAGGCGAACCATGCGACGCTGGCCGGTCACACGTTCCAACACGAGCTCCGGTTCGCGCGCATTCACGGGCTTTTGGGATCGGTCGACGCCAACCAGGGCGATCCGTTGATCGGCTGGGACACGGACGAGTTTCCGACCAACCTGTACGACACGACGCTCGCCATGTACGAGATCCTGCTGAATGGTGGGCTGGCGCCTGGCGGGCTGAACTTCGACGCCAAGGTTCGCCGCGCCTCCATGACGCCCATCGATCTGTTTTACGGGCACATCGCCGGGATGGATAGTTTTGCGCGCGGGCTCAAGGTCGCGGCCAAGCTGCTCGAAGATCGCGTGTTCGAAAGCGAAATCGAAGAGCGGTACGCGAGCTTTCGAAGTGGCATCGGCCGCGACATTGTGGAGGGCCGCGCGACGCTCGCGTCGCTCGAGTCGTACGTCCTCGACAAGCGCGTCACGGCAACCCGCTCGGGGCGCCAGGAGGCTCTGCTGGCGAAACTGAACCAGTATTTGCTGGAAACGGAATGATGGCCATGTCGCAAGGGGCACTGATGGGCATTGATGTCGGCACCTCGGGCGTGAAGGTCGTCGTGATCGACCGGGGCGGCCGGACGCTCGGCCAGGCCACGGTGGGCTATGAGGTCTCCCAGCCGCAGCCGCTGTTTGCCGAGCAAAACCCGGAGGACTGGTGGGAGGCGACGTGCGCGGCCATCCGCCTCGCGCTCGGGCGAAGCGGCCTTGGCGGCGAGGACATCGCGGCCGTGGGGCTCACGGGGCAGATGCACAGCCTCGTGACGCTGGACGCGTCGGGCGCGGTGGTGCGCCCGGCCATCCTGTGGTCGGATCAGCGTACGGAGGCGGAATGCGCGGAGATTCACGAGCGCGTGGGCTTCGAACAGACCATCGAGTGGGTGGCCAATCCCGCGCTGACGAACTTCACGGCCACGAAACTGCTCTGGGTGCGCCAACACGAACCCGATTTGTACGCGCGCATTCGCCACGTGCTTCTTCCGAAAGATTACATTCGCTATCGCCTGACCGGGGAGTTTGCGACTGACGTCTCGGACGCGTCGGGCACGCTCTGGTTCGACGTGAAGCATCGCCGATGGTCCGACGAGATGGTGGCCGCACTGGAGGTGCCGAAGGACTGGCTGCCTCGGGTGTATGAGTCCCCTGAGGTGAGCGGCCGGGTGAGCGAGGGTGCGGCCGCGAAAACCGGGCTGCGCGCGGGGACGCCCGTCGCCGCGGGCGGGGGTGACCAGGCCGCGGGCGCCGTTGGCAACGGGATCGTGCGCAAGGGCGCGGTGTCAAGCACCATCGGTACATCCGGCGTGGTGTTCGCGCACGCGGACGAGATCGTGCGGGATGAGAAGGGGCGGTTGCACACGTTCTGCCACGCGGTGCCGGGCAAGTGGCACGTGATGGCGGTCACCCAGTCCGCGGGCGGATCGCTGCAGTGGTTCCGCAATCAGTTTGCCGACGCGGAGCGCGCGGTGGCGGCGCAGACGGGGCGCGACGTGTACGACCTGCTCGGCGAGGAGGCGCGGCGCGTTCCGGCGGGGAGCGAGGGACTCGTCTTTCTCCCCTACCTCATGGGCGAGCGCACGCCTCACCTCGATCCGCAGGCGAAAGGCGTCTTCTTCGGCATCACCGCGCGCCACGAGCGCGCACACTTCGTTCGCGCCATCATGGAGGGCGTGGCGTTCAGCCTTCGCGACGGCCTGCAGTTGATGGAGGACTTGGAGCTTCCGGTGGAAGAAATTCGCGTGTCGGGCGGTGGAGCGAAAAGCGACGTTTGGCGCGAAATCCAAGCCGGCGTGTTTGGCCGCCCGGTCGTGGCCATTGCGGCGAATGAAGGCCCGGCCTTCGGCGCCGCCATCCTGGCGAGTGTCGCGGCCAACGTCTTCTCCGACGTCCTGACCGCGGTCGACGCCTGGGTCAGCGTGGAGTCGACGACGGAACCCGTGGCCGCGGACAGGGCGGCGTACGAAGAGGCCTACCGCGTGTACCGCGCGCTGTACCCTGCCCTGAAGTCGATCTACCGCGCAAACGGGTGATGGTCGTTCATCGTGTGGAGCAGAATATCGCTTGGCGATCGCGCCCACAGCGCCCCGCGGGGGCTTGCGTGTGGGCGCCGTCATTTGCGCGGCCTGCTGCTGTCAATTGCGCGGCGGTCTGCTGCCGTCATTTGCGCGGCCTGCTGCTGTCATTTGCGCGGCGGTCTGCTGCCGTCATTTGCGCGGCCTGCCCTCCGGCTTGGCTTGACGGTCCCGCGGCGAACGCGGGCGAGAAGGATCTGGCGGCTTGAAAGCGTATAGCTACCGAGGGAACATCATGAGAAAGGGTGGCGAACATGCCCGCAGTGGAGACGACGTACGGCGGTGAGCGCGCGGTACGCCTCTCGAAGGGCAGCTACGAGGCCTACCTGTTGCCAGGCTGGGGCAATCTCGTGGCCCTTCGCGACGTGACGCGCGGCTTCCGGTTCCTTCGAGAGCCGGAGCATGAGATGGAGGAGTTTCGCAAGGCGCCTGGCCGGTATGGCATTCCGGTCCTGTACCCGCCGAACCGGTACCGGGATGGGGAATTCACCATCGCCGGCAAGGCGTATCGCCTGCCGGTGAATGAGGAGGCCACGCACAATCATCTGCATGGGTTTTTCATGCGCATCGAGTGGCCGGTCGTCGACATGGGGGAGGACGAGGCAGGCGCATACGTCGAGATCGCCCACGAAGTGAAAGAGGGCCATCCGGTGTATGCACATTGGCCACACACGTTCCGGTTCGGCATCCGCTATGAGCTGTCGGACGAGGGGCTGGTCCAGCGGGTGCGCATCGAGAATCGCGGCCACGAGCCCATGCCGGTCATGTTGGGATTTCACACGGCGGTCAACGTGCCCTTCTCGCCAGCGTCGCGCGCGGAGGCGTGTTCGATCCAACTGACCATTGGCGAACGATGGGAATTGGATGATCGGAAGCTGCCCACGGGACGGTTTCAGCCCCTGAACGAAAATGAGCGCAAGATGCCTACGGGGGGCGCCAATCCGTTCTACGAGCCGATGGACAATCACTATACCGCGAGGCCGCAGGGCGGCCACAATCGGATGGTCTTGACCGACGCGGAGCTCGGGCTCGCATTCGTGTACGACGTGGATCTCCAGTACCGCCACTGGATGGTGTGGAACAACAACTGCTGCGGCACGTTCTTCTGCCCGGAGCCGCAGACGAGCATGGTGAACGCGCCCAACATGGACCTGCCGCAGGACGTGACCGGTCTCATCGTGCTCGCGCCGTCCGAGTCGTTCTCCGCAACGAGCCGCATGTACGTCGAACCGTCCAACCGGTGAAAGGAGCCTGAATCGACCATGGCACTGAGATCGCGCCGTGAGGTGCCCGAACATGAGACGTGGGACTTATCGCCTTTGTTTCAGGATGTCGCGGCATGGGAGCAGGCGTGCGCACGCGTCCGCCAGCTCGCCGATGAGCTCGCGAATATCGCCGCAAACTCGTTTTCCGATCCGGCCGGCGTGAGCCGGGCGCTGGCGCTCCACGACGAGATGTTAAGGCTCGGCACGGACGTCGAGCGGTACGCGATGAGCAAATTCGCCGAAGACGCGACAGATGAGGACGCGCAGCGGCTTGTGTCCATGGCCCAGCTTTCCTTGGAACGCGCGGGTGAGGCGTCGGAAGCGCTCGTGGCGGCGCTCTGCCGCGTGCCGGCGCCTACGCTCGCCCGCTGGGTGGACGATCCGTCCTTGAAGCCGTACGCGCCGTATTTCGCAGAGATTGAGCGCGTCCGCGCGCATCGCCTGGCGGATGACGCGGAAAAAGCGCTTGCCGCTCACGCCGCGGCCTTTTCGCTGCCGTCGAGCATCTACGAGGCTGCGACAGGCGCGGATATGCGTTTCGAGCCCGTGCGGGACAGCCAGGGCCACGAAGTGGGCGTCACGCCTTCGGCGCTGCTCATGCACATCGAGACGTCCCACGACACCGCGCTTCGACACAGGGCGTACGACAGCGTGGTCCAGGGCCTGCGCCCGTATCAGCACACTCTGGCGCGATCGCTCGGGGCGAAAATCCAAAATGACGTGGTGGCGGCGCGCCTGCGCGGGTTTGGCAACGTGTTTGAGATGCTGCAGGCCATGCGCCTCGGCGGTACCATGGCGGCCAATCAGGTGCCGCCCGAGCATTACTTCATGGTGCAGGACGTCATGATGCGCGAACTCGCCCCACACATGCGCCGCCTGGCGCAGCTGCGCAAGCGCGTGATGGGGCTCGAAAAGCTCCGGCTGTGCGACACCAAGGCGCCCTTTGTCCCGCTGACCGATGCGGAGCTCACGTTTGACGACGCGCGCGAACTGATTGTAGAAGCGGCGACCCCGCTTGGCAGCACGTATGGTGACATCCTGCGGCGCGCGTTCGAGGAGCGCTGGATTTATTGGGCGCGCAACCAGGGCAACTGGAACGGAGCCTTTTGCGGGGAATCGAGCGCGCATCCGTACGTGTTCTCGCCCTTTGAAGGCGGCATGTACGGCGTCTTCGTCATGGCCCACGAGCTCGGGCACGCGGTGCACCTCTACCTGGCGTGTCAGGACGAGCGCCCGTCCAATTTGGCGTTTTCCAATCTGTTCATTGAAACGCCGTCCACACTCATGGAACACATGGTGGCGCACGCGCTGCTGCGCCGCGCGGGAGACGACGCGGCCCGCGCCAAGGTGTGGATGATGCAGATGTTCACCTTCCACCACGATTTCGTCACGCATCAGACCGAGGCCGAGATCCTGCGCCGCCTGTACACGCTCGCCGATCGCGGCCAGCCGCTTTCGACCGAGGTGTTTCGCCGGGTCTCGCGCCAGGTGTTGACCGACTTCTGGCAGGACGCCGTCGATCTCGACGAGGGCGCCGATCTCTACTGGATGCGCCAGCCGCACTATTACATGGGCTTGTATCCGTACACGTATGCCGTGGGGCTCGCCGCGTCGACGCTGTTGGCGGATCGCATTCTCGCGGGCGATGAAGATACGCTGGCGAGGTGGATTGAGGTGCTTCGGGTCGGCGGTGGCAAGACACCGCTCGAGCTGTTCCAGCACGTGGGCCTCGACATGGGAGACGAGGCGCCTTACCGCGAGGCCATTCGCAAGGTGGGCGAGATCGTCGACCATCTGGAGCGCGCCTTTTCCTGAACCCCGTCCCAAGGCGTATAGGGCTCTCGCCTCGAAGGAACAATGGTTAAAAATGGCATCCATGAACCGGAGGCGGGAGCGTTGCTGATCTTCGAGTTGACGGCGGAACTGGACAGTCTGGGGCTTGCGGGTCGCCTGACCGAGTGCGGCGCGGCGAGCTACGTCGTGTCGGGCGATCGGCCGCGGGTGGTCTGCGAATGCGGGCCCGCGCTCTATCCCAGGGTGGCGCAGCTCGTCGCGGGCACCATGACGCGGGACTGGCTGCAGGCGCGCGTCGTCGATCGCGTCAACCGCATGGAGCCACTCTGGGCCGCGGAAGAAGTCCAATTTCACGCGATCATTGAGCTAAGCGAGACGCGCTTGAAGAACCGCCCGGTGGCGGGCCACACGCTCGACGAGTGGCAGTCGATGCTCGCGCGGGCACTGGCAAGTCAGTTCGGGCGATCCGTCTGTGTGGCGCTCGATCCGTTTGCCCGCTTTCGCCTGCACAGGGCCGTCGTCGAGCTGGCCTTGCGCGTACGGGATCGCCTCGCGGCCGCCCTGCTGGAGGACGAGTACGAGGAATCCCTCGCGATGCTGCGCTACATGCTCGACGAGCAGCCGGCCTGCGAGGCGGAGTTGCACGTCTACATCACGCCCGAGGGCATTTGGGTCACGGATGCCGAGGGGGCGCGGGTCTCGGATGCGCAGATCGAGCGCGTGGCCCTGCAGGACGAGGACGTGACGAGCGAAGATCTGGCCATGACCCTGCTCATCACCCGGTCCCCGTGGCGGATCGTCGTCCACGACGGGTATCCGGATGCACCGTGGCCCAGCTTTTCGGAGACCTTGAGCCGGGTGTTTGGCGATCGCGCCACGCTCTGCACGGGCTGCGCCGCGTGCGGAACCAAGGCGCCCGCCGAAGCGCAGCGGCCGCGTGAAAAGAGCCATCGCGAGCCTACGCTGCGGCGGCGTCTGGCGCTCCGCGAGCGGGGGCCGGCGGAGGAGGGAGGGCTCGGCGAAGGCTGAGCCGGGCCCAATCCCTTGACAGGCTTCCGCGGCATTGTGTAGTTTCGTAGGGGAAGCAGCGCCCCGAGCGGGCGAAGGCAAATCCAACGAGCACAGGCGATGCGGGAAGACGCGCTTTTGCGCCGACGTCGCGTCCAGAGAGAGGTTGCCGAGGCTGAGAGCACCTTCGCGATGACGCAAAAGACACCACTTCCCAAGCCGTTCGCGGGTCACAACGCGAACCGTGTCCGCCGCGTTAAGGCGCAGAGCCTGCGACGCACCACTGCGCGCGGGGAAGATGGGTGGAACCACGAGGCAAACGCCGTCGTCCCATTGGGGCGGTGGCGTTTTTGTGTGCTCACACATGCGACGAAAGGGGATTTCCCATGTCTCACGAGATCACCGTGCGGTTGAAAGACGGAAGCGAGCGTCAGGTGCCGGCCGGATCGACCTACGCCCAGTTGGCGCAGTCCATCAGCCCGCGGCTTGGCAAGGAGGCCGTGGTGGCCAGGGTGAATGGCGCGCTCGTCGACTTGAGCCGCGAAGTGGAAGACGGCGCCCAGGTGGAGCTTTTGACGCTCAAAGACCCCGAAGGGCTGTACGTGATGCGCCACACCTGCGCCCACGTGATGGCCCAGGCCGTGCAGCGCCTGTTTCCCGGCACCAAGTGCGCCATCGGGCCCGTGATCGAAAATGGCTTTTACTACGACTTCGCCGATCACGACTTTCACCCCGAAGACCTGCCGCGCATCGAGGAGGAGATGAAGCGCATCATTCAGGAAGATCTCCCCATCGAGCGTCAGGTGGTGTCGCGCGAGGAGGCGCTCCGGTTTTTCCGCGATCGCGGCGACCGGTTTAAGGTCGAGATCATTGAAGACCTGCCGGAGGACGTCACGCTCACGCTCTATCGCCAGGGCGAATTCATCGATCTCTGCCGGGGGCCGCACTTGCCGTCGACGGGGCGCGTGCAGGTGTTCCAGCTGCAAAACTTTGCCGGCGCGTACTGGCGCGGCGACTCGAAGCGCGAGATGCTCACCCGCGTCTACGGCGTCGCCTTCGCCAAAAAGGCCGATCTCGACGAGTACAACCGCCTCCAACAGGAGGCGCGCGAGCGGGATCACCGGCGCCTCGGCAAGGAACTCGACATCTTCACGCTGTCGCCCGAGGTCGGTCAGGGGCTGCCCCTCTGGTTGCCGAACGGGGCCAAGATTCGCCGCATCATCGAGCGCTACATCGTCGATCTCGAGGAGTCGCTCGGCTACCAGCACGTCTACACGCCCCACTTGGCCAACGTCGAGCTGTACAAGATTTCCGGACACTGGGAGCATTACAAGGACGACATGTACCCGCCGATGAAGATCGACAACGAGGAGCTCGTCCTGCGCCCGATGAACTGCCCGCACCACATGATGGTGTACAAGCACAGGCTGCACAGTTACCGCGAGCTGCCCATCCGCATCGCGGAACTCGGCACCATGCACCGCTACGAGATGTCCGGCGCACTCGCCGGTTTGCAGCGGGTGCGCGCCATGACGCTCAACGACGCGCACATCTTCTGCCGGCCGGATCAAATTGAGGAGGAGTTCACCCGCGTCGTGCGGCTCATTCAGCGCGTCTACAAGGACTTCGGGATCGACGACTACTATCATCGCCTGAGCTACCGCGATCCCAACAACACCGAGAAGTACGTCCAGAACGACGAGATGTGGGAGCTCGCTCAAAGCACGCTGCGCAAGGTCATGCTCGATCTCGGCCTCGAGTTTGTCGAGGCGGAGGGCGAAGCGGCGTTCTACGGGCCGAAGCTCGACGTCCAGGTGCGCACGGCGCTCGGGAAGGATGAGACCCTCTCCACCATTCAGCTCGACTTCCATCTGCCCAACCGCTTTAATCTCGAGTACGTGGGCGAAGATGGCGAGCGCCACCGGCCAGTCGTCATCCACCGCGGCGTCGTGGGGACGATGGAGCGGTTCGTCGCCTTCCTCATCGAGCAATACAAGGGCGCCTTCCCAGTCTGGCTCGCGCCGACCCAGGTCGTTGTGGCATCCGTCGCCGATGAGTTCTCGAGTTACGCCGAAGAGGTGGCGGCGAAGCTCAGGGAGGCCGGCATTCGCGCCGAGACCGACGTGAGCGACAACAAGATAGGCTACAAGATTCGTCAAGCGCAGACCCACAAGATTCCATACACGCTCGTCGTCGGCGCGCGCGAACGCGACGAGGGTTCCGTCTCGGTTCGCAAGTATCAGGCGGGCGATCTCGGCGCCATGCCGCTCGATCAGTTCGTCCATCAGATTCAGGACGAGATCGCGCGAAAGGTCCAGTTGGTGCAGGCTTAATCACGAGGCCGCCGTCAGTTGGCGGTGGCCTCGCCCTTGACACCTAGACGCAGGCGATAAGAAAACCAAACCGGCTTCTCCTCACCCCCAAAGGCCCTTTGAATCCGCGACTCAAACGCGCAAAGGGCCTCTTCGATGCCGGGGAGCCGTCGCTGTAATGCAGTCTGCACCTGCCCCTGGCTCAGGGCGATGCCGATGAACGCCTCCGGGGTGAGGCGCTTTTCCACGTGGAACACCACTTCTTTCGCAAACGAGAAGCATCGCGAGGCGCGGATGTGCTCGAGGTGCTTTTCCTTCGGCCATTTTCGCGCCTGTTCCTGCTTGGGGACGTAGCGGGCGATCGCGTCCTCGGCCATCTGCAAAAGTTCCTCGTACGCCATGTCCGCGTCGCGGCAGCAGGAGGGCGGCCAGTCGCAGTCGTACGCGCCGAAGACGCCGTCCGGTTTCAGGACGCGCGCCACCTCGCGCAGCGTGGGCAGAGGATCCATCCAATGAAACGACTGCGAGCAGGTGACGAGATCGGCCGTGGCGTCGCCGCAGGGAATGGAGGTCGAGAGCCCTGGCACAAACGCGACACAATCCGCGCCGAGTTCGCGCGCGCGCCGCTCGGCCTGCGCGCGCATGTCGCCGTTCGGCTCGACGCCGATGACTCGGCGCGCCTCATGCCGCCACGGAAACGTGGAGAGGCCGGTGCCGCTGCCGAGATCGATCACCGTGTCAGGGCGGTGCCCAAGATACGCGATCAGGATGGCGCGCGCCGCGTCGGGAGCTTCTGGGCGGTAGGTATCGTACAGTCCTGCAAAGCCTGAGAAGCGCTCGATGTTGTTGCGCACGACGTCTTCCATCGTCATCCTCCCCCTGCAACCTTTTCACTCCATCATACATGAAAAGCGCCCCAGTGGCGCGAAGGCCACTGAAGCGCTCGAGGCGTTCCACGCGTGGCGGCCAGGTTTCGGCCGGATCGCACGGGATAGGGTCAGGTCATCGATTGGGCAATCGGCACGCGGGGCGAAGCCGCACGCCGATGAGGCTGCCGATGAGTGCGCCAGCGAACCACTCCCAGCCATGCAGGCTGAAGGAGGCCACGCCCGAGAAGTAGGCGCCGATGTTGCACCCGAAGGCGATGCGCGCGCCGTAGCCCATGAGGCAGCCGCCCAGCAAGACGCCCACAATCATTTGCCAGGGCAAGGGGCGCAGGTACCGCTTGGGCAGCGCGCCCGCCAGGCTCGCCGCGAGGAGGGCGCCCAACATGATGGCGATGTCGTCGGTCGTCTCGAGATTTTGCAGCACGCTGTGATGCAGCGCCGCCGCGTTCTGCGGCGTTTGCCAGTACGGCAGTGACTGGACCGGGTAGCCGAACGCGGCGCTGAGCTTGGCTGCCCAAAGCGCAAAGGCCGACGTGATGCCCCATGGTTTTCCAGAGAGCGCCAACACGATGAAATTGCCCACGGCGAGGACCACACCGCCCGCAATCCACGACCAGGGGCCTTTCACGATCCGGCTCACATGCCATGCTCGCCGCGTGACCAACGGCTCCACATCTCCATTGCGGCGCCGTTCCAGCCAAAGCGAGCCCACGAAGATGAGTGCCATGATGGCGAAATTTGCCGCGATCCCGCCGAGCGGCCCGAGCGATTGGATGAGCGAGATCTTGCCGAGACTCGGCGTGCTCATCCACCAAGCGTAGTTGAGAGAGCCAAAGAACGATCCGATGACGAAACCGACGAGCGTCAGAAGGCCGCGCGCGTCGCCGCCGCCCGTGTGATACAGGGTGCCGGACGCGCAGCCATCCCCCAGTTGCATGCCGATGCCGAAGAGAAACGACCCCACGAGCACGGACAGTCCGACGGGATAGACGCTCGCCTTCACGGCGTGATCGAACACATGGCCTCGCACCAGAAGTGGAAGGAAGAGGACGTTGGCGAGCGCGAACATGATCATCTGGGCGCGCAGGCCGACGGTGCGGCCGGACACGATGGTCGTGCGAAAGGACGTCGTGAACCCGAAGTGCGCGTAGTACAGCGCGACGCCGAGGACCCCCGTCACTAGGAACAAGACGGCGTGGACCGGCGAGACGGCGTTCCACAAATAGAAGAAGCCGAGGACAAACACGATGAGAGCGGCTGCCGTCCAAACGCGCTGCACGTGATCCGATGGGCTTTGCATCGTACGCGCTTCGAGGTCTACGATGCGAGCCTCTGGACTGGCCATGGAATCACCTCCAAAGCATGATGCTGACAGGAGATCAGGCTACCATAAAACTCATCGGAATACAATGTTTTAAGGCGGTGCAACCGTGGCGTGAAAGCGTACAGCGGTCTGCGAACGAACCGTCGAGAAGCTTCGTAGAAAATGAGATTTTGCAGCTTAAAAAATGGGCGTCTTGTTGTGGGAGCCGCTACTACAATGAGCTTCAAGAAAGCGTTTGCGGGGTGATCACATGAAATCGTCAGGTTCGAAATACGAAAATCTAATAGTTGCTCTCATGTGTGTCGTGTATGGTTTGGTGTTTGCAGATCGGTTTGGAATTACGAACCTCTTTCCACAAATCGCGCGTTCTCTCCACTTGAATGACACGCAGCTTGGCGAGACCATGTCGGCGGTCGCGCTGGCATGGGGATTTGGCGCTGTCGTCTTCGCCTATGTGTCTGATATCATAGGGAATAAGAAACGGATGTTAATTGCTCTCGTCCTTGTGTTTTCGATATCCACTTTGTTCAGCGGGCTTGCAACATCGTTCATTGGGTTGCTTTTGGCGCGTGTCCTGCTTGGAGCCGCCGAGGGTCCGACGATTCCGCTCGTTCAATCGACGGTTCTCATGGAGTCCAGTCCCCACCGAAAAGGGCGGAACACGGGGCTGCCCATAGCCACTTCGGCTTTATTTAATGCAATCACTCCGATTCTTTTGGTCTGTATTGCCACGCGATGGGGCTGGAGGTATGGCTTGTTCGTCATCACAATACCGGGACTCATTGTGGCGTTGTTTCTGGCGCGTTTCATGAAGGAACCCCTCCGACAAGATGTGCCTTCGGGCTCCGCACCAGGGAGAGTTCGATGGGCCGATGTTCGCGTTGTGCTCCGCTCCCGGAACGTATGGCTGTCGATGTGTATTGCAATATTTTTTGTCGGTGGTTGTATTGCCACGTTAAACACGTTTATGCCACTCTATTTGGTGAAAGTCGGACATGTAAGCCAGAGTACAGCAGCCCTGGTCGTGAGTTTTTATGGTATCATGTCCATCTTGGGCAATATTTTGTTGCCATCATTGTCAGACAAAATTGATCGCAAAAAAGCGTTTTTGATTGCTAGCTTCTTGTCAACCTTATCCCCCGTGCCGTTCATCGCGTTTGCCAATCGAGTGCCTTTGATGCTCTTGGCCATTTTCGTTCTGAGTCTAGGCCAAGGCATTGCGAGTATGTGCATGTTTGTGATACCGGGCGAATCGGTTCCACCTCGGTTCATCGCGACAGCGCAAGCGCTTCCGAATTTTGTCGGGGAGGTGGTCGGAGGGACAATTGGCTCCATCGTGGCTGGGTGGTTAGGTGACCACTTTGGTCTACGCGTGACGATGATCGTGGACATTGCAATTATTGGAATGACGTTTGTTTTGGGTCTCGGCTACAAGGAAACCGCGCTTGAGTTGAATCAGGCTTCGCATGAGCTCAACACAGCGCAGTAACACTCACTATTTGACGTCAGTCAGGAGGGCTAACGATGGATTTGGAGACCACCGTACTTGCGATGAGCGAACTCAAACCCACCGTGCCTGTGGTGACCTCCGAGGTCTATCGTGTGGCGAAGCGGCCATTGCGCATTCACTTCGTACGTCCCGCTGTGCCAACCGGAGCCGATTATCCTTGTGTGTTGTTTATCCAGGGATGTGCTTTCGGGGCTGCCGGTCCTCAAAACCTGCTGCAAAGCGCACCTCAAATCCTATACCTTGTCGAACAGGGCTTTGTGGTTGGAAGCGTGGAGCATACGTACAGCTACGAGGCGCCGTTTCCGGCTGCTGTACAAGACGTGTTCGAGGCTGTTCGATATGTTAAAAAGCATGCACAGCGGCTGGCCGTGAATTGCGCACGTATTGGTGTTTGGGGCGCATCTTCCGGGGGGAACCTGGCTGCTATGATCGGGACAGCCGGGATGTTGAATGAATTCCCAGGAAACATTGAGGATGAGGATCCCTCGGTTCGAGCTGTTGTGGATTGGTTTGGGCCAACCGATTTCCTCAGAATGAACGAGCAAGGGTCCCAGCAAGACCACGATAGTCCCGACTCTCCAGAATCGAGGTACATCGGTGCCCCGATACAACAAGTCCCCGAAAAGGCGCTCAAGGCGAATCCGATCACGTACCTGAAGCCTGGGGTAGACTATCCGTCGTTCCTCATCATGCACGGGGATCAGGATCCACTTGTCCCTTATGGACAGAGCGTTTTGCTTTACAATGCCCTTCGCCAACTGGGACAGGATGCTACCCTCATTAGACTGGTGAACGAAGGACATGGAACACCCGGTTTTTCAGACGAGCGCATCCTTCGTCTCATCGTCGACTTCTTTAGAAGGCATTTGGCCTGAGGCGTGCAGGTAGGCGGTGGGGTATTTCGGGGAGGAGAGGAAATGGAAGCCAGGTTCGAGCATATCGTTACAGATCCTGGGTTGCCAGTAAAAGCGATACTCCACACGTCCGATGCTCCTGATTGGGTGCCGCCTCACTGGCACGATTACGTGGAGATTTGTTATGTCATCTCAGGCTGCGTGGACCGCGTTGAGGTCGAAGGGCGAACGTATCGCTTGCAGGCTAACGACATCCTAATCATCAATCTGAACCACGTTCATTCGTTTCGCCTCGGCCAAGGTAGGGGTCGACGGGTATTGACACTACTTGTACCGGGGGATTTGCTGCGGCGTTACGACCCAAAGCTCGGCGACGAGGCTCTGTTTGATGTCACGCCTGGTGCTTCAAACAGCTGTGAGGAGGTCGCACAACTGCGTGACCTCCTTACTCAGTTTGCGGACCTTTACTCTCATTATATTGTGGGTACGGTTAGCGCTTTACGACTCACCGTCATATCACTTGAGATTTGTTGCGTGATGTTGAGCCACTTCAGGACCGAAAGCGTGGAAATTAGTGGCCGCTCGGTTTTGAAGGACTCTTGGCTGCGTGTGATCCGGCTTTTCAGCAGTCGCTACTTGGACGCAAATCTGTCCGTGGAGAACGCCGCCAGCGAATTGGGATATACCAAGGAACATCTGTCGCATATCGTCAGGCAAGTCGTGGGCGTGCCACCAAAGCAGTACCTGACGTTGCTGCGGGCAAATCATGCCCGCGACCAATTGCTCAACACCCGAAAATCGGTGTTGCAAATCGCACATGATTCAGGTTTTACGACAGAAAAGGCCTTAAATCGTGCCTTCAAGCGTATTTACGGTTTGACACCGGCTGAATACCGGAAGGCTGCCAAGGAGAAGGAGGCTGAAAATCCTAGAGAATGGAATCTATTTTTAAACAACTCGGGTTGCACATGTTGGGGAACTGACATTCGTGGAACGCAAAACAAGCCGTGAAGCGCAAAACCGACACGCGCATCCGTACAATACGTGTTCCATTTAGCTCATCATGGTTGTCTTCAAGGCTTGCATTTTCGTGTAGTGCTTCACCATACCGTCCGGAGCGCCTTCAGAAATGCAGCAACTGGTTAGCTCGCAAGCGAACCGGATTCGGGTGGCTATGTCGGGCTGCATTCGGTACTGACAGAATGGGCGGTGATTGGCATCCCTGCGTTTGACGAGTCAGATGCATGGCGTTTCTAACGGACGGTCAAGTATCACACCGTTCCCCCGAGCAAGCTAGGCGGTTCGAATCGGATCATCCACTTGCCTGTGCGGTCTCCCCTACGACAACTGGACACGCACCTAGCGCATCCCCTTCTTGACATTTCCCCGTCGGGTCGCTACCATGAAAACGTTCCGTAGCACACCAAGCAGAAGCCTGCCGCTTCTCACCTGGTCGGCGCAAGCTGACGGGTTCCTGATCCAGCGGGATTGACGGACTGACGGATAGTCTCTCCGCGGCTGGGAAAGGTGAATCGAGCGCAGGCGTTGCCTGCGCTTTTTTGCGTATTGGTGTGGTGGGGCAGATTGGTGGAGGTGACACCCCATAAGCAAAGAAGGGTATCAGGTCAACGAGGGCATTCGCGCGCGAGAGGTGCGCGTCGTGGACGCGGACAACCAGCAGCTGGGCATCATGCCCTTGCGCGAAGCGCTGCGATTGGCCGAGGAGCGCAATCTCGATTTGGTCAACGTTGCGCCCAACGCGAAGCCGCCAGTGTGCCGGATTATGGATTACGGCAAGTTCAAGTACGAGCAGAGCAAGCGTGAGCGTGAGTCGCGCAAGCATCAAAAGGTCGTTCTGTTGAAGGAAGTTCGGATGACGCCGAACATCGACGACCATGATCTCAACGTCAAGCTCAAGAACGTCCTGAAATTCCTGAGCGAGGGGTCCAAGGTGAAGGTGTCCGTCCGGTTTCGCGGGCGGGAAATCACGCATCAGAACATCGGTCAGGAACTACTTGAACGGCTGGCGAAGTCTGCGGAAGAGCACGCCATTGTCGAACGGGCGCCGAAGCTCGAAGGTCGTCATATGGTGATGATTTTGGCGCCGAAGCAACCGAGTGCGTGAAACCTCGTGACCTGGTGCGGTTGACCCCTGGTCAGCGGCTGGATTGGCGAATGCAAAGACAGGAGGACTTTTGAGATGGCAAAAACGAAGATGAAGACCCACAGCGGTTTGAAAAAGCGCGTCAAGCGCACAGGCACAGGGCTTCTCAAGCGCACAAAGGCGTTTGGTTATCACAAGCTGGAGCACAAGTCGCCTGCGCGCAAGCGCCGCCTGAGCGGTACGACGCTCGTGTCCCGAAGCGACGTGAAGCGGATCAAGCAACTCGTCGTGTACAAGTGACATGCGGCACGCCGGGTGAGCGAGAAGTTCTGCGGTGCGGGAAGGCATCGCGAGGTTATGAACGGAACATCATTCGAGGAGGCTACTGAAGATGGCTCGCGTCAAAGGTGGCGTGGTGACACGCCGTCGTCATAAAAAGATCCTGAAGCTCGCAAGAGGGTATTTCGGTTCGAAGCACACGCTGTATCGCACGGCGAAACAGCAGGTCATGAAGTCCCTGATGTACGCGTATCGGGACCGCAAGCAGCGCAAGCGCGATTTTCGCCGTCTGTGGATCCAGCGGATCAACGCTGCGGTTCGCCAGCATGGGCTGTCGTACAGCCGGTTCATGCATGGGCTGAAGTTGGCGGGCGTCGAGGTCAATCGCAAGATGTTGGCTGACCTCGCGGTGACCGACAAGGAGGCGTTCTCGCAGCTGGTTACCGTTGCGCGCGAACGTCTGAACGCGAACGCGTAAGTGAGCCCCGGTCAGATGACCGGGTTTTTTTGTCGATTTCCCAGGAGGTTCTCGTCGTGTACATCGAATCGCAGCATAACGATCGCGTCAGGGAATGGGCTCGCCTCAAGACGCGGCGCGGACGTCAAAAGTCCGGCCTCTTTCTGGTCGAGGGCGAGCGGCTTGTAACGGAGCTCTTGGCAAGCCACGTTCATCTTGAGGCGCTCCTTTACAATGCCGCGCTGGACGAGCCTCCTGACGCGGTGTGGAATCACCCCAAGTCCGTTGACCGGAGGTTCGTGCTGTCGCCTCAGGCCTTCGCGCTCATCGCCGACACCGAGACACCTCAGGGGCTCATCGCCGTGGCGGCCATTCCGAAAGTTGACCCGCATTACCCGAGTCGAGTCCTCGTGCTGGATGCCGTGCAGGATCCGGGAAACGTCGGGACGCTCATTCGAAGCGCAGAGGCGTTCGGTTTCGACGAGATCGTCTTTGGCACGGGCACGGTGGATCCGTATTCGCCGAAGGTGGTGCGGGCGTCCATGGGAGGCCTGTTCCGCGTGCGCGTCATTGCGGCCGATCCGGCGCGGTATCTGGCGGCATGGCGACGACGCCATGCCCAGGGCACCATCGTCGCGACGGCAGCCGACGCAGCCGAACGGTGCGATAGGGCGGCGCTAGGCGAGCAATTGGCGCTCGTCATTGGCAACGAGGCGCGAGGGGTCAGTGACGCGCTGCGTGCTTTGGCGGATCGCACGGTGGCCATCCCGATGGCGGGAAAGGCCGAGAGTTTGAACGCAGCGATGGCAGGCACCATCCTTCTGTACGAAGCGTATCGACAGGCTGCAAACGGTGCGACGTGAGGAGGCTCATCCGTTGCTTCACATCTGGTCCAGTTTGTGGGCGGCGCCCTTGGTCGCGATGGTGGTCGCGCAGGGGCTGAAGCCCATCTTCGTCATGATTCAGATGCGATCCTGGGATTGGCGTCACGTCAAAAACTCGGGCGGTATGCCGAGCTCGCATACGGCCGCCGTGGTGGCGCTCGCGGTGCAGCTCTGGCTGCACCTCGGCGGGGCGGATCCCGTTGTGGCCATTGGCCTATTCCTGGCGGCCGTCGTCATGTACGATGCGGCGGGCGTTCGATGGCAGACCGGGCGGCAAGCCGCGGTGCTGAACCGGCTGTTGCACGATCTCCGCGGTCAGCATCTCCTCATCGAACGGCGGGAAGAGGCGGCTTCGTCCGAGAACCGTGTCCCGACCATGGCGGATGGGCTTCGGGATGCGCCAGACGCAGCGCGCTCGAGTCATCCGGAAGGGGCAGGAGACTCGCCGTCGGTGCCTCCGCTGCGGATCGCCAAGGGGCCTTGGTGGCTCGTCGATTGGCCCGTGCTCAACGAGCAGGTGGGCCATAAGCCGAGTGAAATTGCGGGCGGCGCGGTGGTGGGCCTGTTGGTGGCTTTTGCGCTCAACCACTGAGCAATCTCGCCATGACCGAAAAATGCTGGCTCGTCCAGACGTCTGAAACCGCCGAATGCCGCATAAGATGCTTTCGAGTCGCACGGAAGGAGGGATTGACAGACGGTGGAGGGTACCTCGTCCGAGTGGCGATCCTACGCGAATTACCGTGGACCGTACGATCCGTGTTCAGCTTTGGTCAAAAGGTATGACGTGCCACCGGAAGTGACGCATCCCGTCCAGAAGAGCGCAAGGCGGCAATACGCGCCGCAGGAGGCTCTTCGCAAGGGGACGCTGTGGCCGGAGTACGACAGCCCATATCCGCCGGCGTGAGGAGGACGAGATCGCGTGAGTGAAACCGCAGAGCCTCTTCCCAAGGCTTACTATCAGTATCTTCAGGAGCTTCAGGCGATTGATTTCGTGTTGGTCGATCTCACTCTCTATCTGGATACGCATCCGGACGACGAGCAGGCGCTCGCCCAATTCAAGCAATTTCAGAAGCGCAAACACAATCTCATGGCGCAGTTCGAGTCCGCATTCGGTCCTCTGCATCAGTACGGCTTGAGCCCGGCCACCGGGCAGTCCTGGGCGTGGTCGGAGGCGCCTTGGCCGTGGCAGGTCTAGCTTTTGTGGGGGTGGGCGGTCATCTGGATTTATGAGAAAAAGCTCCAATACCCTGTTCGCGTGAGCAAGTGCGATCCCAGACTGGCCAAGATGCTCATCGAGCAGTACGGCGGTGCTGACGGTGAACTCTCCGCGGCGCTTCGGTATCTGAACCAGCGCTACTCCATTCCGGATAAAGTGATTGGGCTCTTGACGGACATTGGCACGGAGGAGTTCGCGCACCTCGAGATGATCGCGACGATGGTCTACAAGCTGACCAAGGACGCGACGCCCGAACAGCTGCGCGCGGCTGGCCTTGGCGATCACTACGTCAACCACGGGTACTCTCTCTTCTACCATGATGCGGCAGGCAACCCGTGGACGGCCGCGTACATCGCATCCAAGGGCGATCCGATCGCAGACTTGTACGAGGACATCGCGGCAGAGGAGAAAGCGCGCGCGACGTACCAGTGGATCATCGATAACACGGACGATCCCGACATCCGAGACAGCCTTCGGTTTTTACGCGAGCGGGAGGTGATCCACTCGCTTCGCTTTCGCGAGGCCGTTGAAATTCTCAAGGAGTATCAAAGCGCAAAGAAGGTTTTCTGAGGCGCAGCTTGATTCGGTGCCACGGCGCTCAAGCCATTGTCCCCTTCTCCTTCGGGCTGTCCCATTTCCCATCGCTCGCATGGGAGTGGGCCAGTCCTCTTTTTGTTTCGTTGACGTCCGCAGACGAGATTCGGGATAATATCGTCACGTAAACGTCAGAGAGGGGCGTGGCACATGGATTCACCGATGCGTCCGATTGCAAATCAACAAGGTTACCAGCAGGAGCTCAAGCGGACGCTGCACCTGCGCGATTTGGTTGTGTATGGCATGATCTTCATGGTCCCGATTGCGCCCATGGCCATCTATGGCTACGTTGCCCAACAAAGTTTTGGCATGGTGCCGCTTTCGGCGCCTTGACCGCGTTTCTGCTTCTGAACGCGACGGTCGTCGTGTACTTTTACTTTCGGCAGCGTGGCTACCGCCACATCTTCAAGTACCTGCTCTTGCCGCTGTGCGGTTTTGTCGTGATCGGCTACGTTTGGCTGGGTTTTGACCGCACCACGTTCATCTTCGGGTTCTGCTGGATGGCGCTTGGGATCGTGATTGGCGCCGTGAAATCGAAAGGCTATCGAGAAGTTCCGCCGACGTTGAGAGACCTGTGACAGGAGGCCGGTGCAATGGATGGGAGGACGAAGATCGTCACGCTGTCGAGCGGGCACCACGTGTGGACGCGCCGCGTCGGGACGAGCTCCGTGCGCATGTTACTGCTGCACGGGGGGCCAGGGGCGAGCCACGAGTACTTCGAAATCTTTGAGGAATACCTGCCGAAGGCCGGGATCGAGCTGTACTTTTACGACCAACTGGGCTCGTACTTTTCTGACCAGCCGGACGATCCGTCGCTTTGGACCGTCGATCGGTTCCGCGAAGAAGTGGACGAGGTGCGGCGGGCGCTCGGTTTGGACGACTTTTATCTGTTGGGTCAATCCTGGGGCGGTATGCTTGCGCTTGAATACGCACTTCACCACCCGGACGGGTTAAAAGGACTCATCATTTCGAACATGACGGCGAGTATTCCTGCATATGTGCGCTATATCCAGTCGCTGCGTCAAGAGCTTCCGAAGGAGATTCAGGAACAGCTGCAGGCCTACGAGGTTCGCGGGGACTACGCGTCCGAAGCGTACCAAGAGCTTCTCATCGAACACCTGTACAAAAAGCACCTGTGTCGCCTCGAGCCGTGGCCGGACGCCGTGGTGCGCACGTTCGCACACATGAATCAGCAGGTGTACAACACCATGCAAGGCCCGAACGAGTTTGTCGTGACCGGCAATTTCAAGGATTGGGACCGCTTCGCCGATCTCGGCCGCATTCACGTCCCCACCCTCGTCATCGGTGCGCGCTACGACACGATGGACCCCGCCGATCTGGAGGAGATGGCGCGTCGAATGCCGCGCGCCCGTGCAACCATCTGTCCGAAGGGCAGCCACATGTCGATGTGGGACGATCAAGACGCCTACTTCACCGCCATCGAGCGCTTTGTGCGCGACGTCGAGGCGGGCGTGTTCTAAAGGATCATCTGCGTGATGATCTCAGCCGCTCGCCCCGAGGATGTTGGCGCCGGATGGCGGCCACAAGTGAACCCACGGCGCCCTGCCGAACGTGTTGGAGAGGGGGAAGGCGGATGACCTCATGTGCCGCGATCAAAACGGCCCGATGGCGCTTGTATTTCCTCGGACTTTTGGCCTCCTTGTTTTTCGCCGTGACCTTCGTGGCCAACGAGGCCATCGCGCTCTCGGGCGGCTCGTGGCTGTGGAATGCGCCGCTTCGCTACTTTTTCACGCTGCCCTTTTTGTTTGCCTACGTGCTTTGGAAGCGGCGCGCGGCAATCCTTCTTCGCGCCGTCGCTCGCGACTTTGCCCGTTGGATGGCGTACGGGACGGTCGGGTTCGGCCTATTTTACGCGCCGCTCTGCCTTGCCAACGCCTACGGGCCTGCGTGGCTTGTCGCAGGCGTCTGGCAGATCACCATCGTGTGCGGGGCGCTTCTCACCCCCTGGGTGAGCGCGCGGTTGCCCGATGGGCGGCGGCCGCCCGTGCCGCGCAGGGAACTCGTGACCTCGGCAGGCATTGTCGCAGGCGCGCTGCTTTTGGAGATGGCCGGCGCTTCCCATATGTCGTGGGTGCAGGCGGCCCTGTGCGCCGGGGCCATTCTCGTCGCCGCCGTTGCGTACCCCGCCGGCAATCGCATGGCCATGCGCGCATACGCCGGAACGTTCGATCCGCTCGAGCGGATGCTCGGCATGACGCTCGGGAGCCTGCCGTTTTGGTTTGCGTGTTCTGCAGCCGGCGCGGTTTCCGCAGGATGGCCGTCCGCGAGGCAGCTCCTCGGGGCGCTGCTCGTCGCCGTGTGCTCCGGCGTGATCGCCACCGCTCTGTTTTTCCGGGCGACCGATCTCGCCCATGGTTCGCCGCGGGATCTCGCGGTCGTCGAGGCGACGCAGGCGGGCGAGGTCGTCTTCGCGCTCTTGCTCGAGCTTTGCGTCATCCCGGGCGATCACGTCTCGTGGCTTGGCGCGATGGGTCTGGCCACGGTGGTCGCCGGCCTTTGCGTGCACGGGTTTGCGCTTGCGGGCGGATCGCATAGGGGTACGCCTTGAGGCGCGTTGAGGCGCGTCGCCGAGATCGGCATGTGCACCGGCGCGCGCGATTCGATATGATGGGGGGCGTGTGAAACGACCGTCGAGAGGGGGGTGGCCGTGCAGGCAGACGTCAAACAGCTGTTGCGCGATGAGGGCCTTCTTTTGGACGACGAGCTGTGGCTCGCGGATTGGATTCGACCCGAGCGCTTGTGCCGGCTGCGCGATGTCCTGAGCAGGCGGACGGGGTACCTGGCGGTGGCGATGGAGGCCGTGGACGACGGACATAATCAGGCGGCCATTCTTCGCAGCGCCGAGGCGTTCGGGATTCAATACGTCACCGTCGTCGAAGGTCAGGCCTCGTTTCGGCCGTCCAAAGGCGTGACGCAGGGGGCGCACAAGTGGCTCACGCTTTCGCGCATGCCGACCATCCGCGACGCCGTCGATGATCTCCACGCCCGCGGGTTTCAGGTGTACGTCACCGATTTAGGTGAAGGCGCGAAGCCGATTGGCGAGATCGATCTCGGCCGACCCACCGCCATCCTGTTTGGCAACGAGAAGGAGGGTGTGTCGGACGAGGCGCGCTCGCTCGCCGATGGCCGGTTCTACATTCCGATGGCGGGCTTCGTCCAGAGTTTCAACGTGTCGGTGGCCGCCGCCGTGACCCTGTACGAACTCACGCGTCGGGCTCGGGCGGAAGCGGGGGCCCGTTACGCGCTCGAGCCGAGCGAGCGCCACCGGGTGTTTGTGGCTTGGTGCGTCGCGTCGCTTCATGGCGCGACGCGCGAGGAGGCCATCCGCCGACTCGCGGCCCGCGGCTGGTCGCCAGGCGACGCCATCCCGGACGACGAGGCTCGCGAAGGTGACGCGCCGCGTTAGCCGATGCGCGGGTGGAAAGCCCGGCCAGGGCCGGGCTGCCCGCCAACCAGCCCGCCTTGTCGCCCAGGAACGCGCTTTGCCTCGTTGGGCGGACGGCTAAAATCCGTGCCGCGGATCATTGATGAAGTCGAGCGATCCACATTCTGGGCATACAAACACGTGCACCGCGACATTGCGCTCCATCGCGGTGTTCAGCAGTTCCTCGTCTCGCTCCCCGAGAAACAGATCCGTCAACAGGCCCACGCCCCGGCTCAGTCCGCCCGTGCGAAGCGCGTGCGCTCCGCGGTACTGCATCGGCACCTGGCAGCGGACGCACAAGTGGTCGTGGTTGTACTGTCCGTCCTGTCCCAATCCTTCCGCCGCGCGTCGCAACATGTCGAAAAAGCCCATCTTCGTCTCCCTTCTGGCGCCGACGCTCTCGGCGCTCGCTGGTTTCTTCGTCACCTGTGGACATAATTCCTGTCGAATTGTGCACGTTGATCATAGTGCCGCAAGGCGTTTGCCGCATGCGCGTGTGGCAAAGTTTTCGTGGCGCATCCCCAGGGGAGAGGAAGAGGACTGTTTGTGACCCATTTTGACGTCGTGGAGAGCGTGAGGCGTCAGCTGACGGACCTCACGCGAGTGTATTGGTTTCAGCACGATCTCGGCACTTGGCAATGGTGGCTGTTTGTCACGCTGGCCATCGTGCCGTGGCTCGTGTTTGTCCGCTTCGTGGACCGCACCCGCGTGCTCCAAGTCTTGTGCTACGCGCTTGCGATGGCGGTCGTCAGCTCGGTCTTAGACATCATAGGCTCCGATTTGATGCTCTGGGGGTACAAAGTACGCCTCTTGTGGTTTGTCTACCCCACCTTAATGTGTACCGACATGACCATTATCCCCGTCACGTTCGCGCTCATTTACCAGACCTGCCGGCGATGGTGGACGTTTCTCGCCGTGTCCCTCGCCTTTGCCGTCGCGTACGCGCTGATGGAACTCGTCTTTCAGTACTTTGACATTTACATACCGTATCGATGGAATCTCCTGTACTCCATCCCGATTTACGTGTTTCTCGCCTCAGCCGACAAGTTCATGTTGGATGCCTTGGTCGCGTCGGAGCGCCGCCATCATCGTTTTCGGTCGCAGCCAAATCGGAAATAACGTGACCACATTGAGGATGGCCCTCGCCGCGCGGATGTGGTTCAATGGGGATGGATTTCAGGCTAGACAAAGAGGTGAGCCCCCTCCCCCATGGAACCCTGTCTGCATCCAACGCTGGTGGACGAAACCTCGCTCGTCCCGTATCTTGACCTCGCGCGTGAAACCGGTTACCGTTACGTCGACGTCCCGTTCTCCTGGCTGGAAGCCGAAGCGGAGAGGCACGGGGAGGCTTATCTGGAGGATCTGTTTCGTGCGCGCGGGCTCGTGCTCGCGAACTTGGGCCTGCCCGTCAACCTGTACGAGTCTGAGCCCTCCTTTCTTCGCGAGCTGGCGCTCCTGCCGGATCGCGCGCGCCTTTGCGCCCGCCTCGGCGCCCGCGGCGTGACGACGTTTCTCTGGCCTTCGGTGGATGAGGCGCCGGTGCGCTACATCTCCCAGCTGGCTCGGCGCATCCGCCAAGTGGCCGTGGAGCTCATGCCGCTCGGCATGCGCGTCGGCCTGGAGTACGTCGGCCCCCATCACCTGCGCGGTCGGACGTATCCCTTCGTGCAGTCGCTCGCGGACCTGAAAACGTTTTGGGAGGCCGTTGGCGCTCCAAACGTCGGCGTGCTCGCGGATAGCTATCACTGGTACACCGCCGGCGAATCCGAGGACGATCTCGCCGAGCTTCCGGCCGAGAAAATCGTGTACGTCCACATCAACGACACCAACGACGCACCACAGGACGCGCACGACGGCAGGCGCCTGATGCCCGGCGATGGCTGTATCCCGCTGGTCTCGTTTTTGCGCGGGCTGTACCGCGCGGGCTACCGCGGGCCTGTGGCCGCAGAGGTGCTTCACGAGGCGCCGCTTGGTGGCACCGGGGCTTCGCGCGCGCTCCGCGTGAGGGAACGCCTGGAAAGCCTCATTCAATTGGCGAAGGGAGAGAGGTAAATGCCTGACATCGCGCTGCAGATGTACACGCTGCGCAAGCCACTCGAAGAAGACTTCGACGGGACGCTTCGCCGCGTGGCCGAAATCGGTTTCCGGCTCATCGAGCTGCACCACTACGGTCCGTACACCGCGCCGGCGCTCCGCAGCCGCTTGGACGAGATGGGCCTTCGCGCCATTTCGGCCCATGTCCCGCTCCACCGCTTGGAATCGGAGCTCGATCAGGTCGTCGATGAGGCGCATGCGCTCGGCCTCGAGTACGTCGTGTGTCCTTGGCTTCCCGTCGAGCGCCGGCAGGATTACGCAGCGCTCGCCGACCTGCTGGAAAGCGCCTCCGAGCGCGTGCGCGCTGCCGGACTCGGTTTCTCGTATCACAACCACGATTTCGAATTCGCGGCGTACGAGGGGCAGACCGCGCTCGACTGGCTGTTGACCCGCCTGCCGGACCTCGGCCTCGAGCTCGACGTCTACTGGGCGCACCACGCCGGGTTCGATCCGGTTGACCTCATGCGGCGGTACCGCGGCCGCCTCGACCTCTTGCACGCCAAGGACGCTGCGCCGGACGGCCAGTTTGCCGCGGTCGGGACCGGCGTGCTGCCCTGGGATGCCATCTTCCAGGCGTCCTCCGAAGCAGGGGTGCGCTACGTCATTGTCGAACAGGACGTCTGCCCTGGCGATCCATTCGAGGCCATCGCCACGTCGCTTCAATTTCTTCAGGCGCGTCTCTGACGGCACCACGAAGGGAGGCTTCCGCATGAAACTTGGCATTTTCACCGTTCTCTTTAGCCAAATGCCTTTTGAAGAGATGCTCGATCACGTCGCGGCGGCGGGCGTCGACGCCGTCGAAATTGGCACCGGCGGTTATCCAGGCAACGCGCACTGTGACCGAGCGGCGCTCCTCGCCTCCGCCGAGAAGCGGTCCGCGTTTTTGAACGCCGTCGCGTCGCGGGGGCTCGAGATTTCGGCGCTCTCCTGCCACAACAATCCCCTGCACCCCAACCGTGAGGTGCGTGAGCGGGCGGATCGGGAGCTGCGCGAGACCATCAAGCTGGCTGCGGAGCTCGGCGTCAAGACGGTGGTCACCTTTTCCGGCTGTCCGGGCGAATCGGAGCACTCGGAGAACCCCGTGTGGGTCACGTGCCCATGGCCGGAAGAATACTCGCGCGTGCTCGAGTGGCAGTGGAAGGAGAAGGTCATCCCGTATTGGACCGAGATGAACCGGTTCGCGGCCGATCACGGCGTCCGCATCGCCATCGAGGCGCACCCAGGCTTCGTCGTATATAACGGCGAGACGCTCTTGCGGCTGCGCGAGGCCTGTGGCGAACAGATTGGCATCAACTTCGATCCAAGCCACATGTTCTGGCAGGGGATCGATCCCGTCGAGGCCGTGCACGCCCTCGCACAGCATGCGTGCATCTTCCACGTGCACGCAAAGGACACGGGCTTCAACAAGCGCAACGTGGCGCGCGACGGCGTGCTCGACACGAAGCCGTACCGCGAGGAGCTGAAGCGCGCCTGGATTTTCCGCACGGTGGGGTATGGCCACGGCCAAGAGACCTGGGCGGACCTGTTGAGCGCCCTGCAGATGAACGGCTACGATGGCGTCATCTCGATTGAACACGAGGACAGCCTGATGTCCATCGAGGAAGGGTTTCAGAAGGCCGTCAGCTTTCTGCGGCCGCTCGTGATTCGCGAAAAACTTCAGCAGATGTGGTGGGCGTAAGAGGAGGACATCGAAGTGGCAGACAAGATTCGCGTGGGTATCGTGGGTGCGGGCGGCATTGCCCAACAGGTGCACATTCCGAACTACAAGAAGTGCGGCGAGCAGGTCGAGATCGCAGCCATCTGCGACGTCGCGCTGGATCGCGCTGAAGAGGCGGCTCGCAAGTGGGGCATCCCGCACGCTTTCAAGACCGTCGACGAGATGCTGGACAAGGCCGATCTCGACGTCGTGAGCGTGTGCACGCCGAACAAGTTCCACAAGGACGCGACGGTGAAGGCCCTCGAGGCGGGCTGTCACGTACTGTGCGAGAAGCCGCCGGCGATGACGGTCGAAGAGGCGCAGGCGATGGCGGACGCGTCGAAGAAAAGCGGCAAGCACCTGTCGTACGGATTTCACTACCGGCACACGAGCGAGGTCGACTGCCTGAAGCGGTTCATCGACGCGGGCGAGCTCGGCGAGATTTACGCGGGCACGGCCATCGCGGTGCGGCGCCGCGGCATCCCGGGCTGGGGCGTGTTCACCAACAAGGAGCTGCAGGGCGGCGGGCCGCTGATCGACATCGGCTGCCACATGCTCGACACGGCGCTGTATTTGATGGGCTACCCCGAGCCGACGATGGTGTGGGGCGCGACGTATCAGAAGCTCGGCACGCGCAAGGGCGTGGGGCTCCTCGGCGACTGGGATTGGGAACACTTCACGGTGGAAGACATGGCGCGCGGCATGATCCAGTTTGCCAACGGGGCGACGCTTGTGATTGAGTCGGCGTTTGCGGCGAACGTGAAGGAGCGCGACGTCATGAATGTGAAGCTGATGGGCGATCTCGGCGGCGCCAACGTGTTTCCACTTGAACTGTATCAAGAGAAGCACGGCGCGCTCATCGACGTCACGCCTGCGTATCTGCCGGAAGTATCGCCCTATGAGCGGGAGATAAGGCGCTGGGTTGACGCGTGCCTGACCGGCGAGCCTCCGTTGTCGACGGCGGAGCAGGGCGTCAAGCTGCAGCGCATCTTGAACGGCCTGTACTTGTCCGCCGAGCGGGGCGAACCCGTCAAGCTGTAAGTCGTTCGAGGGGGAATCGGGATGCCGAAGCGTTCGATTCGCATTGGCATGGTGGGTTACCAGTTCATGGGTAAGGCCCACAGCCACGCCTACCGAGATCTGAGCTTCTTTTTTGACGATCTGCCCGTCGAGCCGGTGCTGCAGGCCATCGCGGGGCGAAGCGAGGAGCCGCTTCGCCGCGCGGCGGAGGCGTACGGCTTCGCGTCGTACGAGACGGACTGGCGGCGATTGGTGGAGCGCGAGGATATCGACGTGATCGACATTGTCACGCCGAACAACGCGCACGCCGAGATCGCCATCGCCGCGGCGGAGCACGGGAAACACGTGATCTGCGAGAAACCGCTCGCGATGACGGTGGACGAGGCCGTTCGCATGCGCAACGCCGTACGCGCGGCTGGGGTCCACCACCTCGTGTGCCACAATTACCGGTACGCGCCGGCGGTGCAGTTTGCGAAGCGCCTGATCGACGAGGGACGCCTGGGGCGGATTTATCACGTGCGCGCGCAGTATCTGCAGGATTGGATCATGGATCCCGGCTTCCCGCTCGTTTGGCGCCTGCGGAAGGATGTGACGGGATCGGGCGCGCTTGGCGACATCGCCGCGCACATTCTCGATCTCGCGCGGTTTTTGGTCGGGGAGATTCGCGAGGTCGCGGCCTGCATGGAGACGTTCATCAAGGAGCGCCCGCTTGGCGAGATGGCGGGGGGCCTTGAGGCGAAGGCGTCTGCGGGTACGGGGCAGGTGGATGTCGACGACGCGGTCGCCTTCCTCGCGCGGTTTGAAAACGGCGCGATGGGCGTGTTCGAGGCCACGCGATTTGCGGGCGGCCATCGCAACGGCAATCAGTTGGAGGTGAACGGCGAGAAGGGGTCGATTCGCTGGAACCTTGAGGATATGAACTGGCTCGAGGTGTATTTTCACGGGGACGAGCCCGGGTTGCAAGGATTTCGGCGGATCAACTGCACCGAGCCTGAACACCCGTATGCGGAGCGGTATTGGCCGGCGGGGCACATCATTGGCTACGAGCACACGTTCCTGAACTTGTTCGGCGCCTTCTTCCGCGGGCTCGTCGAGGGTCAACCCGTGCGGCCGGATTTTGACGACGGCGTGCGGAACCAGTGCGTGTTGGAAGCGGTGGAGCAGGCAGCGGCGTCGCGGGCGTGGGAGACGGTGTCGTACCGCTGAGCGTATCCAGGTTCAGCGGAGTTTGCTTCCGAGAGCATTCATAGGCAAAAGACAAGAGACCTCACTCAGAGAAGAAAAAGCCCGCGTTGCAGCGCGGGCAAAAGAGTGAGGTCTCTTATGCTCGGTCGTTTGTCTCGTGAATGACATCGAGGTTCCGAACATGGTCAAGTGGATTCTGTCAGGTTGATGCGTCTCTGTGGAAGAAAGGATACGGTCAAGGGCGCTTCATGGAGGTGACACCGGTGGAGCAAGTCTGGGTGGCTGCCCGGCGCAGACGTGTAACCTATGCGTTGTTGTGTATTTGCATGGTTGGAATCGTCCTCGGGGCAAACCTCTACAAAAACTTACGGTATTCTACATTTGCGTTGTCGGTTCATGGTCCCTACGCCTTATCGCAAGCCTCGAATGGATTTGGAAGCTCGAACCAGCGAATTGAACCCACACAGCAGGCGAGCACTCCAACAGTGTACCAACACTTACGCACGTACTGGTGGGGAAATCACACCGTTTATACCTTAGGAAGTCCGGCCAGTGGACTTTGGTTCCGAGTGGAATCCACGGTTCGGGGCGACTTCGTGCTGGTGCCTGGCGATGATGGCTCTCAGGCCGCCGTCATGGGAATCGATGTGAGGGATCAAGCGGGCCATTCCGTTCATGATTTACGACCAGGCCAATGGTATGAGGTCAAACAGTACGGTCAACCACTCCAAATCAAACTGAATTGGTAATCTAACCTCATCTCGGTCCGGTGTACAACACGTCACTCGCAGAGTGCGCTGGCGCGCCTTTCGCGCATCGCGTCGCTGAGATGCTCCCGCGGAGGTCATGAGTTCGTGGGACTTTGCATCGTTTCGTGCGACCTTCCATCCTTACGAAGCGTCGAAGTCGGGGCGTCATGCGCGACGGACAACGCGTCCAGGCCTGTTGCACCGACTTACACTAGGCCTGTTGCACAGACTTACAAAGGTGAAGTAAAATAATCACAAGTGAAAAGGAACCTTCGGGGCAGGGTGGAATTCCCGACCGGCGGTGATGGCGTTAGGCCAGAGCCCGCGACTCGCCAGGAAATGGCGACTGATTTGGTGAAAATCCAAAGCCGACGGTGACAGTCCGGATGGGAGAAGGTTCGCGGTGATCGCAGGGACGCCTTCTGCGCCTGTTTGTGGCTGCCTGTTTTGGGGTGTGGCGCCGAACAAACGGGTGAGTTGCGTCTTGGCTCGACAGGGAAGCCCCGGGGACATCGGTTCCTCGGGGCTTCGCGCGTTGGCTCACCGTATTCTCCAATCGCTCCCAGGGTTTCTCCGGTCACAAGAGAGAAAGCGGAGGGATGCCCTGTGAAGGCGAAGCTCTCACGGCGAGGGACAAACCGTACTTCACTTTGGTGGATCGCTTGTGGCGCGGCCCTGTGGGGACTGGATGCGCTCTTCATTCTCGCGCTGCAGCGCTGGTTCACGTCGATTCAGATTGTCTGGTTTGAACACGTGCTTCTCGCCCTGTTTGCCATTCCGGTGCTTGTTCTTCGGCGGCGGGAGTGGGCGCGCTTGCGAGCGGCCGATTGGCTAGCCGTTCTCTTCGTCGCGTGGGGTGGTTCGGCCGTCGCCTCCATCTTGTTCAACGTCGGGCTGGCCATCGGCATCCGCTCGGATGGTGTGAACGAAGTGTTGCTTCTGCAGAAACTGCAGCCCGTGTTCGCCGTGCTCCTGGCCGCGCTTGTGCTCGGAGAACGGGTGCGGCGCGCATATTGGCCATGGCTCGTGCTGGCTCTGTCAGGCGCCTACCTTTTGACGTTTGGGTGGAGTTGGCCCTCGCTCTCCGCGCATGCGAGCGCCTGGGCAGGGTTGTGCGCCATCGGGGCCGCGTTTTTGTGGGGCGGATCGACCGTCATGGGAAAGCGCGTGATGCAAAAGGTGTCGTTTCCCACGATGACCGCGCTGCGGTTCGGCGCGGCGCTCCCGCTGTTGACGGTGATCGCGCTTCTCGGCCACCCCGACTGGTCGCGCGTGGCGGACGGGTTTCATCACGCCGCCGTCCTGGGCAATCTGCTGTATCAGACCGTGGTGCCGAGCCTCTTGAGTCTCCTGATTTATTACCGGGGTTTGGGCGGCGTGAAGGCGTCGTACGCCACGCTGGCAGAACTCGCTTTCCCAGCGACGGGCCTGGCCGTCGATGCCATCTTCTTGCATCAGACGGTTCATCCCGCCCAGTGGCTCGGGTTCGCCCTCGTGTGGACGGCGGTCTACGCGCTTTCCCGGTCCGCGGATGGCGCGGATGAACGTAGCGCGAGTGCGCGCAGCGCGCAAGCCGGGACGGCGGCCTGAGAAAAGCGGCGCAGGGCTGTTGCGGCGGGAATCTGCTTGAGTGCAAAAAGGCGGTGGCACTTTGAGGTGTCACCGCCTTTTGTGCAGGCTTTTGCGCGCGTCACGCGCGCTCGAGGCGCCTCATAGGAGGCCCTTTTTCCAATGCCACTTGTCCGTGATCTCTTCCCCGCGATGGACGATGGCGCGAGAGACGTGCGAGATCTTGTGCCAGGCCGCGGTGCCGAGCGCCTTCGAGTATCGACCGTGATCCCCCGCCAGGCTGACGAAGCTCATGAGGAGGAGCGCAAAACTCAGGCTGATGGCGGTGAGCCTGCGGCGCCGCACATACCGCTTGGCGTAGGCGGGCGTGACCTCCGCCTTGGTCCGCACCGGAAACGCGATGATCTGCGCCGTCCGCCGGGCACCGCGGCTTGGCGCCGAACGGGCCTCCTCGTCTTCCTTCGGCTGAAACATGGCAATGAGCTCGCGAAACTCCGCGACGTCGCGGCGACAGGCGTCGCAGGTGGCAAGGTGGCGTTCAAACCGCTTTTTGACCAGCTCGTCTTGGATTTCGTTCAGCGCGTAATCCACGCAATAGGAGCAAATGGACGGGTTGTCCAAATGGTTCTCACCCTCTTGAAGGAATCCATACCCCATCGTTCTTCAGTAAACCACGTTCCGACGAGCTTGAGAAGCCCTTTCCTCAACTCGCCGTTCGGGTTAGAGTGAAACTGGTAACGGCATTCAAAGGGAGGACGCGTATGGCAAAGATCGTTTCCACGAAGCCGCTTAGCGAGGCGCAACGGGAGAAGCTCGCTCGTTTCGGCGACGTCGCCTGTCCGCCGGACGGCCAGCGGTTTTCCCAGGCAGACCTGTTTCATGCACTTCGCGACGCCGTAGGCCTCATCACGTTCGGCACGCGCGTCGACGAGACGCTCCTTTCGCAGGCGCCGCACCTCAAGGTGGCATCCACCGCGTCGGTCGGCTATGATCATTTCGATCTCGCCGCGATGCGCCATCGGCGCGTCGTCGGCGCGCACACGCCCCACGTGCTGGACGACACCGTGGCCGATCTCGGCATGGCCCTCATGCTCGCAGTGGCCCGTCGCATTGTCGAGCTCGACGGCTATGTGCGCAGCGGCCGCTGGCGGAAGGGCGATGAAGAAGTCCTCTACGGCGTCGACGTTCATCACCGCACGCTCGGCATCATCGGCATGGGCCGCATCGGCCGCGCGCTCGCCAAGCGGGCCAAGTTCGGGTTCTCCATGAACATCCTCTATCACGCGCGATCCCGCCATGACGACGTGGAACAGGCGTTCGGCGCGCGCTACGCGGACCTGCCGGATCTGCTCCGGGCCTCGGATTTCGTCGTGCTGCTCACGCCGCTCACGCCCGAGACGGAGAACCTCATGAATCAAGATATGTTCAGGTTGATGAAGACAAGCTCCATTTTTATCAACCTTTCACGCGGAAAGACGGTGGATGAGGCCGCATTGGTTCAAGCGCTCCGCGAAGGATGGATCCAAGGCGCAGGGCTTGACGTCTACCGCCAGGAGCCCATTCCGCCGGATCATCCGCTGCTTGAGCTGTCGAATGTGGTCTGCGTGCCGCACATCGGGTCGGCGACGCAGGCGACGCGCACAGCGATGCTCGATCTCGCCATCGACAATCTCATCGCCCTGTTGGAGGGACGGCCGAAGGACGCGTACGTCGTCCCGGAATTGAAAGACCTTGTCGAGGAGGGATGATCGTGTGGCCGGTCAAGTTCAGGCCTGTAGCCATAGAGCGAATTTGGGGCGGCGATGAGCTGAAGCCCTTGTTTGGCGTGCGGACGGATCGCCCCATCGGTGAGTACTGGGTCATTTCCGCGCACCCGAACGGCATGAGTGTCGTGGACGGCGGTCCGCTCGCCGGCAAGACCCTCGAGGAGCTCGTGCAGAGCTACCCTGAGGCGTATCTCGGCGAACGTTCGCCGCAGCCTCGCTTTCCGCTGCTCGTCAAGTTCATTGAAGCCCACGATGATCTTTCGGTCCAGGTCCATCCGGACGACGCCTACGCCGCGACACACGAGGGCGATTTCGGGAAGACGGAGGCGTGGTATGTGCTCGACGCGCCGGACGACGGGCGGGTCATCCTCGGCCACTCGTTTCCGAACCGCGAAAGCTACCTTCGCGCCGTGAAGGAAGGGCGCGTGCGCGAGTTCCTGCGCTACAAGCCGATTCACAAGGGCGATCTCGTCTTTGTCCCGTCGCGAACGCTGCACGCGTTGCTGCGCGGCACGAAGGTGCTGGAAGTCCAGCAGACGTCGGACGTCACGTACCGGGTGTACGACTGGGACCGGGTGGACGCGAATGGGAAGCCGCGCCAGTTGCACATCGAGAAGGCGGCGGACGTGATCGACTACGAGAAACAGCCGGACGAGCCGACGCCGGTCGCGATGGCGGAGGAGCCGGGTTTTGCGTGGGTGAGGCTTGTCTCGTGCCCGTACTTCACCCTGGATCGCGTGCGCCTGGAGGCGCGTTCGGCGGAATTGGAGCAGGGCGCGCCTGGGAATCCGGATTGTGCCATTGTCGTGGAGGGCGCCGGGGAGCTCGCCTGCGAGGTGGATGGTAAGACCGTGCGCATGCCGATCAAGGCCGGGGATGCGCTCATCATCCCGTCCGATGTCAGGCGGTACACGCTTGTGTCGAGCGAGGGGCTCACCCTCGTGCGCGCCTTCTACGATTCGCCCGCACCTTCCGCATCGTCTGGGCCGTAACGGGCCCGTTCGTAGGCTTGTAGGAGGGCGAGATCGCCCGGTTCGCGGAGTTCGTCCGGCAGTGCGCGCACAAACGAGCGAACGGTTGTGCCGAGCGCGATGGTTCGCCCGGCGCGGTGCCAGCCCCGCAGGCGGCGCTGCATGCGCAGGCGCACGGGCTGCGACGTGGGCACAAGCCGAAAGGCGTCGTCGAGGCGCCTCTGCGAGATGGTGGGCTGGAGGGTGTCCGGGGTTTCTGCCGCCGTGTTTCCCTGTGCAAGCTTCTGGGCCATCCTCGCGAGAAGGAGGAGCAAAAGGATAGCGAGCAGCGCTGCGGCAATCCAGAGCGGGAAGCCGCTCGGTGTGTGCGCGGGATGGGCTTGGACGTGGAGATCAAACGGCGCTCGATGTGGCGCTTGGGCAGCGTTTCGCTCGGCTAGCGGCTCGTGCAGCCTTGGCAAGACCGCGAGGAGCGCTGTCGCGAAGATGACGAGGAAGGCCACACCGGTGGCCAGGCGGAACAGGGCTTTCGCGAGCTGGACGGGCACGTGGCGAAACGCCAGGGCGAGCGCGATGGGGGCGAGCCAGACGCGCTTGGCGCTCGCGCGGTACGTCAGCCGATGCGCCGCGCGCGCCGTCGCCGCCGCTCCCACGAGGACGGCGCAGGGGTACAAGGCGGCCAGAGCGCGCCCCGCCTCCGTCGGGGTCGAGAGGGGGCGCACAAATGTGAGGTACGCGATCCACGCCACGATGACCACGGCGGTGGCCGCGCGCAGGAGGCTGCGGCTGGCGAGCGAGATATCGCCGTAGGTGAGAAACGGGATGGACAACGCTGCGGCGAGCAGAGACGCCGCGACGCCTGCCGCGAGCCACCCAGGGTGACGAAGGGGGAGAAAGACGGCGGCACTCGCCGCGCATCCGGCGAGGGCCCCGACGCATACCGCGCGCGCCACCGGGAGTTGGGCGAGCGCCATGACACACGTGCTCGCGATCCAGCTGGCGCACGTCAGCCACAGGAGATCCTCGTACGCGCCGGATCGGCTCCAAAAGATGCTCGCCACCAGCCAGGCGGCCATGGTCCCCGCGGTTACCCCCGCCAAGGCGCGGAACATGCGGGGCGCGTCCTGGATGCGGAGGTAACGCCGTTCCGTGTGGGCAGTTTCCGGTTCACCCTTGTGCATGCATGACCGCCTCCCCACGAGTCTCTTGAGCGAGGCCCTCGCTCGACGCGCCGACGCGAATCCACGTGACGTCCATCCCGAGTCGCCTCCACCAGGCGCCTTCTTGGTGCTCGTCCATGGCACTCAGGATCACGGCGCGCCGAGGGGCCGCTGGCGATCTCGCCATGGCCGTCACAAGCGCCTCCAGATCGCATGTGGCGACGGGCTGAGCGTGCGCGAGCAACGAGGCAACGCCATCCGGCGCGAGCCAGGCCATCGTCGCGCGCTGGCGGCTTTGACAGGCGGCGTTCGTGGCGAAAAAGAGGCGCCCGCCCGCTTGGCTCAGGGCTTGCGCGATGGCCAACGACTGCTCGCAGAGCGCGTCAAACACGTCGGGATGAAGCCCGCCCATCCAATGCGGGCGCGTCGCTTGCGCGTTCAGGACGACCGCCCAGTCCGGCGCTTCCGTGGCGAAAAACTCCTTCACCACGAGTTCCCCAAGCCTGGCCGAGGCTCGCCAGTGAATGTGGCGGACGGGATCGAACGCGGTGTACGGCCGGACGCCGCGCAGGCTGGTCTCGTCTGGAAACAGGCGGGACTCGCGCGTCATGAACCCCGCGGGCGTGACGAGAAGCATGCGCTTGGCAGGCACGCGGCGCGGCCTCACGGCGAAGGACGTCCGGTCCTCAAGTTGGACGTACGTCTCGGCGAGCCCCAGGCCCTCGTTGACCGCGGCGCGCACCTTTAGAGGCGCGGCGGGACCCCGCCGCACGGCATACACGTTCAGCTCGATCTCGGCCTGGCGCCGCGGCAGGACGGCAAGGGTTACGTGGCCGAGCCGGATCGAACGGTCGCGGCTGAACGAGAGCTGGTGTGGCAGCTCAATCTCCAGTTCGGCGAGCGGAATCGGGGCGAAGGAGCGATTCACGAGGGTCACCTGCAACTTCGCCTCGTCCCCCGGATGCATCTCCCTGCGGCTTGCGGTCACGCATCCGTCGATTCGCCCCGCGACCGCGCGGGAGAACGCCTGAGGCCACAGCCACAGCGCCAGGAGCAGAGCGAGCGGAAGCCACAGCCAGATCATGGAGCGTCCACTTCTCGCTCGTGGGGCACGGGCGCCTCCGCCACGAGGGTCTGAAGGAGCGCCTCTCGTTCCGCGCGATCCGCCCATGCGATATCGAAGACGAGCCGATGGCGCATGACGGGCAGAAAGGCCGTTCGAACGTCGTCGGGTATCACAAACGCCCGCCCTGCCCCGAGAGCCAGCGCCTGGGCGAGCTGGACCAGCCAGACGGCCGAGCGCGGGCTTGCGCCGAGCGCGATTTGATCGTGCTCGCGCGTGCGTCTGACGAGCGACACGGCGTAGCGAAGGACGTCGTCGTGCACGAAGACGCGCCTGGCCAGCTGCTGCAGTTGGATGAGGCGGTCCGCGTCCAAGACGGGCGAAGGCGGAGGCGCGTCGGCAGATTCTGCGATCACGCGCTTCACCATCTCCATTTCGAGGGGTTCCTGGAGGTACCCGAGGGTGACCTGCACGAGAAAGCGGTCGAGTTCGGCCTCGGGCAAGGGGAATACGCCCTGGGACTCGACGGGATTGGCCGTCGCGATGACCAAAAACGGCCTGGGAAGAGGTTTAACTTCCCCGTCGACCGTCACGGCGCGTTCAGCCATCGCCTGCAAGAGGGCCGACTGCGTCCGCGGGGTTGCCCGGTTGATCTCGTCGAACAAGAGCACCTGGGTGAAAATGGGGCCTGGGTGGAAGCGAAACACCTCTTCGCGCGGATGGTACACGGTCGTGCCGAGGACGTCCGCCGGCAGCAAATCCGGCGTGCCCTGCACCCGGGCGAAGGAGAGGCCGAGGGCGGAGGCGAGCGACGAGGCAAGCCTCGTCTTGCCGGTGCCTGGCACGTCCTCGAGGAGCACGTGGCCGCCCGCCAGCAGTGCCGCGACGAGCAGATTCACGGCTTGATCCTGTCCTACCACATGTTGACATACGTCGCGCACCACGGCGTCGATCTGCCCCTTGGCCTGAGCGGCCAAATCGGCTGTCAAAGTCTCGGGCATGGCATTTCTTCCCCTCTTGCGTGTGTGCTGCACGCGTCATCTCAGGGCAGCGATGGAACCCTGCGCAAGATGTTTCACCCTGCACCATGGGACCGGCCCTTTATCTATTGGAAAAACCATCCGTGACTGAACAAACCCGCTCCAAGGACGCCGACCGATGCGAAGGCGACGAGCGTCCCCCAGAACAGCGCGGACGAGGGGCGCGTGACAAAGCTTCGCGCGATGCCGGCGGTGGCGGGATACACCACCGATGCAAAGCGAAGCGTGCTCTCGAGCGGATTGTGCGGCATGTTGGCACATAGGTCGATGGCCGCAATGGACCACATCCACAGCCCGCTTTCCAGGCTATCTACGATTTTGCCATCTTGCGGCGCCAAAAGAAAGCGATCTCGCCAGATGGCGAGGCCGCCTTGCACGCACAGGAGGCCGACGACAAACACGGTGAGCAAGCCGACCGACGTGAATGCCCCGTCGCGGATGGCGTCGCCGACGTTGACGAAGGGCCACGTCCAACGGCGATGCCAGCTGGACTCGGCGGCCAAGATGGCGAAGGGTGTGCCGAAGCGGTGCCACATGTACAGGGCGTACGCCGCGGGCGTGACGCAAAAGCACGCGGCAAAGGTGAGCGCCTGCCGGTAGCGCCGAAGCCGCAAAAGCCTGAGACCAAACAGGAGGGCCAGCGCGCCGAGATCGTGAAAGCTCGGGGCGAGAAATGCGCCGAGGTAGGCTGCCGCCATACGGCGCCTGTCCGTCGGCCGCTGAAGGCCCCACAGGATGAGGAGGAACGCCGTAAGGGTGTAGGTCTCGCTGTAGACGGAGCTGAAGATGATGGCGCAAGGGTTGACCGCCAGCAACAGGGCGGCGGGCAAACCGGCACCCGGCCATTCGAATTCCGCCACAGCGTAGGCGAGGACGAGGTCCAGGCCGACAAGCAGGTTGGTGAGCGCGAACACGGCCGGGACGCCGAGCGCGTGCAGAAGAATGGGCAGCCCGGGCAGGAAGGCCGTCGCCTTGTCGTAGGGCACAAACGGCACCGCGTTTCCGGTTGGGATGAACGTCTTCTGCACGTGCGGCGGGAACACGTACCCGTAGCGCGCGATGTCGACAAACCATTGGCTGTCCCACTGCAAGAAATGATCGAGCCAAGTTCCTGTTAATGACAGCCGCGTCGGTGCGTCGCCAATCGGGCCGAGGACGCCGGCCATCACGACGACCCAGTGTGCAGCCCACGCCGTGAGGACGTGCCGGAGGACGCGTGCGCGAGAGAGGGGCTCTTGAACGTTCAATGAAACTTCGCTCCCGTCTGTCGGTCGAGCGCGCGACGTTTTGCGCGGGAATTCCGACTGTGGTATACATAGAAATCGGAAAACGATTGGGTTTGTCCTACCCGTCTACTCATTCTCTGACACCAGGCCGGAATTCCTGCTTGGGATCCCCGGTCTCCAAGGCCCCAAGCGGGTGGTCCGTCATGCCCAGTGCGCGTGGAAGAGGGGTTCACAATGGCGAACGAACAACCTGAATTCGTGCAGACGTTCTGGCACCAATTCTCAGGGCCAAACTTGGCCTACCTGCTCGAGCAGTATGAGCAGTACCTCGCGGATCCCAATGCCGTGCCGGAGGACGTGCGCCGCTTATTTGCGCAGTACGGCGATCCGGCACAGGCGGTGTCTGCTTCACCCATAGAGACACAGGCGGTGTTCGCACCTCAGGTCTCCGCGCTATCGCCGCGCGCGTTGGAGACAGCAGCCAAAGCCCACCAGCTGGCCCAGGCGATTCGCGCCTATGGCCATCTCGCAGCGGATACGGACCCGCTCTTTGCTCCCGAAGGTTCTCCAGAACTCGAGGCCTCGACCTATGGGCTCGTGGAGGCCGACCTCGCCTCGCTGCCCGCTTCGGTCGTCGGCGGACCGGTTGCGCAGACTGCCCCGAGCGCCCTCGCCGCCATTGAAGCGCTCCGCAAGGCGTACTGCGGCGATCTCGGCTACGAATTTTCCCACCTGTCGAGCCGCGAAGAGCGCGCTTGGTTTGAGGACCAGATCGAAAATCGAAGGTTCCATCAGCCGCTCTCGCTGGACGAAGCGAAGGCGCTTTACGAGCTTCTGGCTCGCGCCCAGCTGTTTGAACGGTTCATGCACAAGCGGTTTGTCGGCCAAAAGCGGTTCTCCGTCGAGGGCGTCGATGCGCTTGTCCCCATGGTGGATGCGCTTGCCAAGATGGCTGTGGACACGGGATTCGAGCACGTGTTCATCGGCATGGCGCACCGCGGCCGCCTGAATGTCCTCGCCCACGTGCTCAAGAAGCCGTACGAGCGCATCTTCTCCGAGTTCCACGCGGGCAACGGCATGGCCTCAGACGAGGAACTCGCCGAGTACATGCTCGGTTGGGGCGGCGACGTGAAGTATCACATGGGCTGGACGCGCACCCTGGAAACCGAAGGCGGCCGCAAGGCTCGCTACGTCCTGTCCAACAACCCCAGCCACCTCGAAGTGGTGGATCCGGTCGTGGAGGGCATGACGCGGGCCGCTCAGGATGACCGCACGCGGCCGGGGCAGCCCATTCAGGACATTCACAAGGCGTTCCCCATTTTGGTCCACGGCGACGCCGCGTTCACCGGCGAGGGCGTGGTGACCGAGACGCTCAATTTCTCGAAGATCCCCGGTTACTACACGGGCGGCACGGTCCACATCATCGCCAACAACCACCTCGGCTTCACGGCCGACCCAGAACAAGGGCGCTCGACGCGGTACGCGAGCGATATCGCCAAGGGGTATGACCTCCCCGTCGTGCACGTGTCCGCCGACAATCCCGAGGCCTGCCTGCGCGCCGTTCGCCTCGCCTTCATGTACCGCGAGGCGTTCCAAAAGGACATCGTCATTGATCTCATCGGGTATCGCCGCTGGGGCCACAACGAGTCGGACGATCCGGCCATGACGCAGCCCGTGATGTACGCGAAGATCGCGAGCCATCCCACCGTCATGGAGATCTACGCGAAGGATCTCGTCGCGCGGGGCGCATTCACGGCGGCCGACCTTCAGAAGATCGACCAGGCCATCGACGAGGAACTGCTGCAGGCGTACAAGAAATACCCAGAAATTCACACTCCGGCGGTCGTCACGGATTTCTCGGCGCCGACGGAAGACGCCGAGCCTGTCGCCCTGGAGGAGCTGAAGGAGATCAATCGGGCGCTCCTCGAGACCCCGCCCGATTTCACCGTGTATCCGAAGCTGAAGCGCATTCTCGAGCGGCGCCGCGACGCGCTCGACGGCGGGGACATCGATTGGGCGCATGCGGAGGCGCTGGCGTTTGGCACCATTTTGCGATCCGGCACGCCCATTCGCCTCTCTGGCCAGGATTCGGAGCGCGGCACGTTCGGACAGCGTCACCTCGTGTTGCACGACGCCAACACCAACGCCCGCTACGCGCCGCTTCAGCATCTGCCGGGCGCCAAAGCGAGCTTTGTCGTGTACAACAGCCCGCTCTCCGAGACCGGCGTGATCGGGTTCGAATACGGCTACTCCGTCGAGGCGAAAGACGCGCTCGTCCTGTGGGAGGCCCAGTACGGCGACTTTGCGAACGTCGGTCAGCCCATGTTCGACAACTTCATCGCGGCGGCTCGGTCGAAGTGGGGCGAGACGTCCGGCCTGGTCCTGCTTTTGCCGCACGGATTCGAGGGCCAGGCGCACGAGCATTCAAGCGGTCGCGTCGAGCGGTTCCTGCAGCTCGCCGCGCGAAACAACATCGTGGTGGCGAACGTCACGACCTCGGCGCAGTACTTCCACTTGCTGCGCCGGCAGGCGGCGCGCCTCCACAATCCGCGCCCGCTCGTCATCATGACGCCGAAGAGCCTGCTGAGAAACCCGCTCGCCGCCTCGAAGCCAGAAGACTTCACGAACGGGCGGTTCCAGCCGGTTCTCCACTTTGCCAAGACCGGCGAGAGCGCATCCTCCGTCGTCCGCCTGATTCTCTCGAGCGGAAAGGTCGGGGTGGATCTCGCCGCCGAGATGGCGAAGCGGGGCGAGGAGGCGTGTGCGCACGTCGCCGCCGCGCGGATTGAAGAGCTGTATCCGTTCCCGGGCGATCTCGTCAAAGGCGTGATCGCGTCGTATCCGAACCTGCGCGAAGTCGTCTGGCTGCAGGAAGAGCCGGAGAATCAGGGGCCGTGGAACTTCATGCGGCCGAGGTTGCAGGAACTTCTTCCGGGCTCGGTGAAACTGCGTTATATCGGCCGACCGGAGCAGGCCTTTGTGGCGGAAGGTTCGCCGGACGTGCACAATCGCGTGCAGGCTGACATTTTGGCACAGGCGTTGGCAAACGATATCCACTAAGGGCGCATGCCGAATACGGGGAGGAAGCCATTGTGGCAGAGGTCAAGGTTCCATCGCTAGGCGAGTCGATTGTCGAGGCGACGATTGGTCAGTGGCTCAAGCGCGAAGGCGATGCGGTCGAGTCCGGCGAGGCCATCGCGGAGCTGGAGACGGATAAGGTGAATGTGGAGGTGATCGCCGAGGAGTCGGGCGTTTTGGCGCAGATCCTCAAGCAGGTGGGCGACACGGTCGGCATCGGTGATGTCATTGCCGTGATCGCGGAAGGCCAAGCGCCGTCGACCCCGGCTGCTGCATCGGCTCCGGCGGCGGAGTCCCAGCAGGCGGCGGAGGCGAAATCACAGGCGCCGAGTGCTCCGCAGGCGCCTGCGCCGGCGGCCCCGAGCGCGCAGGCTCCACAGGCGCAGCAGGTCTCGGTTCCAGGCGAACTTCTCGTTCGGCCGACTCCGTCCTTGCGGCGTGCGGCCGCGGCGCAGGGCATTGACCTTCGCCAGATGCAGGCGGGAGCGCTTGGCCTCGGGCCGAAGCCGGAGGCGCCCGCGCCCGCTCAGGCGCCCGCGTCTCCTTCGGCGGCTCAGCCCGCCGTTCGTCCGGACGAGGAGCGCATCCGCATGTCGCGCCGCCGCGCGACCATCGCCAAGCGCCTCGTGGAGGCTCAGCACACCGCGGCGATGCTCACGACGTTTAACGAGGTCGATATGAGCCGCGTGATCGAAATCCGCAAGCGGCGCAAGGATGCGTTCCGGGAAAAGTACGGTGTGGGGCTTGGCTTCATGTCGTTCTTTACCAAGGCGGTCGTGGGGGCGCTGAAGCAGTTCCCGCTCCTGAATGCCGAGATTCAGGGCGAGGACATGATCGTGAAGCACCACTACGACATCGGCATCGCCGTCGCCACGGAGGGCGGTCTGGTCGTGCCCGTCGTCCGCAACGCGGACCGGCTGACGTTTGCCGAGATCGAGCAACAAATTGCCGATCTCGCCGCGCGGGCGCGCGCGAACAAGCTGTCGCTGGAGGAGCTGCAGGGCGGAACCTTCACCATCACGAACGGCGGCACGTTTGGCTCGTTGTTCTCGACGCCCATCCTGAATGCGCCGCAGGTGGGCATCCTCGGCATGCACAACATTGTGGAGCGGCCGGTCGCGGTGAACGGTCAGGTGGAAATCCGCCCGATGATGTACATCGCGCTGTCCTATGACCACCGCATTGTCGACGGCGCCGAGGCTGTGAGCTTCTTGGTGACGGTCAAGCGATTGATTGAGGATCCGGAATCGTTGTTGTTGGAAGGCTGAACTTTGCAAGCGGAGGGCGGGGGCGGCGTGCGGCCGCACCCCGCCGTTTCTATGGTCGGGATGCGCCCTTCTGCAAATTCGCGAATGGTGCGCCGATGATTTATACTCTATAGGGGTTGTCGAAATACGTTGAACGGTGGAACCGTTTGAGCGACATGTTGGACATGAAGCAGGAACACATGTGAAACGAAGTTTCCGTTCGCCAGTTTGTCTGCGCGGAGCGCCTCGTTGCGCGCCCGCGTCTGCGTAAGGATGGGATCGACATGGACGGTAAGACGAGATCCGATGTCGCGCTCGTGGGCGGCGGCATCATGAGTGCCACGCTGGGAACCCTCTTTCGCCAGCTCGCGCCCGACTGGACGATCACCGTCTTCGAGCGCTTAGACGAGGTCGCCGTCGAGAGCTCGAACGAGTGGAACAACGCGGGCACGGGGCATTCGGCCTTGTGCGAGCTCAATTACACGGTCGAGAAGCCGGACGGGAGCATCGACATCTCGAAGGCCATTCAGGTCAACGAGCAGTTCCTGGTTTCTCGCCAGTTCTGGTCGTTTCTCGTGCGGCAGGGCATCATCGAGAACCCGAAGGACTTCATTGTGCCTGTTCCACACATGAGCTTCGTGCAGGGCGAGACCAATGTGTCGTTTCTGAAGAAACGGCATCAACTGCTCTCGGCGCACCCCCTCTTTCAGGGAATGGAGTACAGCGAGGATCCCGCTCGGCTCCGCGAGTGGATCCCCCTGATGATGAAGGAGCGCAAGCTGGATCGGCCCATCGCGGCCACGTGGATCGCATCGGGGACGGATGTGAACTTCGGGGCGCTGACCCGCATGCTGTTTCGCCATCTGGAACGCGATGGCGTGGAGGTGCAGTGCAGCCGCGAGGTCCTGGATGTGAAGCGAACGCGGGACGGGATGTGGCGGCTGCGCGTGCGCGACGTGAAGACCGGCGCGACGTACGACCACGTTTCGAAGTTCGTGTTTCTCGGTGCCGGCGGGTGGAGTCTACTCCTCCTGCAGAAATCCGGGATTGAAGAGGGCAAGGGGATTGGCGGCTTCCCTGTGAGCGGTTTGTTCATGGTCTGTGAGAACCCCGAGATTGTGCGCGAACACCGCGCCAAGGTGTACGGAAAGGCGCCTGTGGGCGCGCCGCCGATGTCCGTGCCGCACCTCGATTCGCGGGTCATCGGTGGGCGGGAGTACGTCCTCTTTGGGCCGTTCGCTGGTTTCTCGCCGCGCTTCTTGAAAACCGGTTCGATGCTCGATCTGGTGAAATCCGTCAAACTGCACAACCTGTCGACGCTGCTCGCGGCGGGAGCGAAAAACGCGTCCCTCACCTTGTATCTCATTCGCCAGCTGATGCTGACGAAGAAACAGCGCATGGATGAGCTCCGGGAGTTCGTGCCGACGGCGCGGGACGAGGATTGGCGGCTTGTGGTGGCGGGCCAGCGCGTGCAGGTCATCAAGCGGCATCCCCGCGGGGAGCTTCAGTTTGGCACCGAGGTCGTCAGCGCCAAGGACGGATCCATCGCCGCCCTCCTGGGCGCGTCGCCAGGTGCGTCCGTGGTCGTGTCCATCATGCTCGAGGTCATCCGCAAGTGCTTCCCCGACAGGCTGCCGGAGTGGGAGGCGAAGATCCGCGAGATGATCCCGTCGTACGGCGTCACGCTGCGTGAACGCCCCGATCTGATGCACTCGATTCAGTCGGAGACGGCCGAGGTGCTCGGGCTCCATCGGCACGAGGCTCGCACCGACGCCTAACCGCCACTCATGAAGGCGCGCCTTTTTGACCCGGCGCGTCTTTCACGTTTTGGGCCTTGGATTTTTTGGGCCTTGGATTTTTTGGGCCCTGGATTTTTTGGGCCCTGGATTCCGCCTGGTTTGCGGCGCGCACCTCTGCATTGTCTTCAAAAACGAGCGTCTGCTACACTAGGCGTATCCAGCCGAGACGGCATAGAGGAGGTCGCGCATGGAGTTTCAGCGGAGTGGCATCAGTCTGATCTACCGGCTTGAAATTGCCAACAAGGGCAATACCTTTGCGAAAGTCGCGAGCCTGGTCGGCAATGCCGGCGGCGACATCGCCGCGGTGGACGTCATTCGCGTGACGCAGGATGTGGTGGTCCGAGACGTGACCATCAACGTGGCGAATCGCGATCACGGCCGGCAAATCGCCGATCTGCTCGACGCAGAGCCGGGTATCCATGTGGTGGCGGTATCCGACCGGACCTTCCTGGTCCACCTGGGTGGCAAGCTCGAGGTGCAACCGAAGATCCAGGTGAAAAACCGCGAGGATCTCTCGCGCGTGTACACGCCGCACGTGGCGCGCGTCTGTGAGGCCATTCACGAAGATCCTTCGAAGGCGTTTCAGCTGACCATTAAGCGAAACACGGTGGCGGTGGTCTCCGACGGGACCGCGGTGCTCGGCCTGGGTGACATCGGGCCGTATGCGGCCATGCCGGTCATGGAAGGCAAGGCGATGCTGTTCAAGCAGTTCGCGGGCGTCGATGCCTTCCCCATCTGCCTCGATACGAAGGATCCCGATGAAATCGTCGAGACGGTCAAGCGCATCGCGCCTGCGTTTGGCGGCATCAATCTCGAGGACATCTCGTCGCCTCGCTGCTTCTACATCGAAGAGCGATTGAAGCAAGAGCTCGACATCCCCGTGTTCCACGACGATCAACACGGCACGGCGGTCGTCATGCTCGCGGGGTTGATGAATGCGGCCAAGTTGGTCGGCAAGAAACTGGAAGATCTGAAGGTCGTGATCGTCGGGATCGGCGCGGCAGGGGTCGCGTGCACAAAGATGCTGCTCTCCGCCGGCGTGAAGAACATCATCGGCGTGACGCTGGAGGGCATCCTGCACCGCGGCAAGGAATACGACAACGAGGTTTGGAACTGGTACAAGGAGCACACGAATCCGGACAACATCACCGGAACCCTTGACGATGCCATCGTGGGGGCGGACGTCTTCATCGGGGTGTCGGGCCCGGGCGTGTTGACGGTGGATCACCTGAAGAAGATGGCCCCGGATCCGATTGTCTTCGCCATGGCCAACCCGACGCCGGAAATCGAGCCTGAAGTGGCTGCGCCCTACGTGCGCGTGCTGGCGACGGGACGTTCCGATTATCCGAACCAAATCAACAACCTCCTGTGCTTCCCGGGCATGTTCAAGGGGGCACTCGCCGCCCGGGCATCGACCATCAACGAAGAGATGAAGCTTGCGGCCGCGCAGGCCATTGCGTCCATCATCCGGGAGAACGAACTGCGCGAGGATTACATTATTCCGTCTGTCTTTAACCAAGCGGTTGTTCAACGTGTGGCAGACGCCGTGGCGGAAGCCGCCCGCCGGACGGGCGTGGCGCGGCGCGAGGTCATGCCGAAGGACAACTATTGAAGCCGGCGCGTCTCGGTTCGCGGCTTCGAGCCGTCTTTGGCGGTACGCCGTTCGCGGAGCGAGGGTGCCGCGGCGTGATCGCACATCTCCTGTGAGCGGGGTCTTTGGCCCCGCTCGCACCTTTTTTGCCCACCCGTTTCGCGCGAGCCTCGCCTGCTCTCCCCACGTGCTACAATGAGGGAAACTCCGAACGCCGGTTTGGGAGTCGGAATGAGATGGAACGACGAGTGGAGTTGGTTTCGCGGTTCTTCGATGCCCTGGGCACGGCGTGCCGCTGGGTGACCTGGGATGCGTCGCTTTCCAGCGCCGAGATCGGCGCGCTCGTCCAGCGTGCGGACGGTGCGTGCTGGCTGCGCGTGGCGGGCGATCTCGGCGTGGATGTCACGCCGCTCGGACCCCGCGAGCGCGAGTTTCTGGCGTGGGCGCTGTCGGCACAGCCTGTGACAGAAGAGGATGATCCCTTGGCGCAGTTGCGTGCCTGCTCCTGGCGAGATCTCGTGGCCGCGCTCGCAGGGCGTGACGGCTGCGCCACGCTTCGCCGAGCGACAGCCTCGATTTCCATCCCGGCGTTTCCCGCCCAACTTGTGGCCATCGACTGGCCGACTCGTGGGAAAGGCCCAGTCGACCAAGGCGAGAGCGCCGAGATGATGAAGAAGATCGCCGAAGCGTATCTCGAGGTGGAGGCATGGCATCTGTCGCAGACGGCCCCCCTGGCGGTGGCGGTGGTGCACACCCGCGCGCTTCGCGATGCATGGCTTTCGCTCGGCCACGCGGAGATGGACGTTCGTGGGCTGTCCATGCTCGCTGGGCAACTGGCCAACGCCCTTCGGAGCGAGGCGCTCGTGGATGCGCGCGTCGCCATCTCTGGCGTCATTCGCAGGCCGGAGGACGCGGCCGCGGGCGTGGCCATGCTCGAACTCGCGCGTCGAGAGGCACAGCGGCGCAACGCGGACGCCGTGGTCTTTGGCGACGATCCCGTCCGCATGGCGCTCGCTTGGCTGGAGGAGCCCGCCAGAACGGCCCTCTTGCGGTCCGTGGCCGCCCTGTCAGCGATGGATCAGTCCGACTGGCCGGAAGGGTGGGCGGAATGGGCGGAAGCGCTGGTGCGCTGTAACTTGAACATCAGTGAAGCGGCGCGATCGCTCTACATGCACCGCAACACCTTGCTCGCGCGGATTGAGAAACTGCGGGAGGTTTCGGGCCTTGACGCCCGCCGGGCTGCGGACGCCTTCGCGCTCTTCGCTGCCGGGGCGCTCATTCGCAGTCAAACTGCACTCGATTGAGCCGAGAGTCTGTACAAGTTGCACATGGCCTGCGTGAAAGCGTTTTGCTACGCTCAACTTGAGCATTCTCACAAGGAGTTGATAGCGTGGCTCGCGTGTTGCTCGAGCATATCTACAAGACCTACCCCGGCCAGTCGGAGCCGACGGTGAAAGACTTCAATCTCGACATTCAGGACAAGGAGTTCACGGTGTTCGTCGGCCCGTCCGGTTGCGGCAAGACGACGACGCTTCGCATGATCGCTGGACTCGAGGACATCACGGAAGGCAACTTGTACATCGGCGACCGGCGCGTCAACGACGTGCCTCCGAAGGACCGGGACATCGCGATGGTGTTCCAGAACTACGCGCTCTATCCGCACATGACCGTGTATCAGAATATGGCGTTTGGCCTGAAGCTGCGCAAGGTGCCGAAGGCCGAGATCGACCGGCGGGTGCAGGAGGCCGCGAAGATCCTTGACATCGCGCACCTGCTGGATCGGAAGCCGAAGGCGTTGTCCGGCGGCCAGCGTCAGCGCGTCGCCTTGGGCCGCGCGATTGTGCGCGAGCCGCAGGTGTTCCTCATGGACGAACCGCTCTCCAACCTCGACGCGAAGCTGCGCGTCCAGATGCGCGCGGAGATCCGCAAGCTTCATCAGCGCTTGCAAACGACGGTCATTTACGTTACACATGATCAGACGGAAGCCATGACGATGGGCGATCGCATTGTGGTCATGCGCGACGGCGTGATTCAGCAGGCCGACACGCCGCAGGTCGTGTATTCGCAGCCGAAGAACATGTTCGTGGCGGGGTTCATCGGATCTCCGGCGATGAACTTCGTCCGCGGCGAGATTGTGCAGGACGGCGATGCGTTCTACTTCCGTGCGCCCTCCATCTCGTTGCGCCTTCCGGAGGGCCGCTACGGTGTCCTGAAGGCGTCGGGGGCCATTGGCAAGCCTGTCGTGCTTGGCGTGAGGCCGGAGGACCTGCACGACGAGGAGGTCTTCATGACGACGTATCCCGATTCCGTCCTGCAGATGCAGGTGGAAGTCGTGGAGCACATGGGCTCCGAAGTCTATCTGCACACGAGCATCGGCCCGAACACGATTGTCGCGCGCGTGAACCCGCGCCACGTCTACCACGTCGGGAGCACGGTCAAACTCGCGATTGACCTCAACAAGATCCACATCTTTGACGCGGAGACGGAGGAGTCCATCGGCTTCGCCGCAGGTCCTGCGGGTGAACGTCAAGAAGCTATGGTGTGATGTCGAGGTGTGATGACATGGTCGAAAAGGTGTTAACCGTCCATCTTCCGCAAGGGCTCGCGGCACGGCCGGCAGCGGAATTCGTCAAGCGGGCATCATCGTTTTCGAGTCAGGTCCGGATTGGGAAGAATGGCCATTTTGTCGACGCCAAGAGCGTGCTTGGCGTGATGTCGATGGCGATTGCCCGCGGGGAAACGGTCACGCTTCAGGCGGAGGGAAGCGATGCCGAGCAGGCTGTGCATGCGCTGGCGGAGCTGCTTGAGCGGGATACGTTTGAGTGAGGACTTTGTGGGCAGAGCGGGAAGGCCCGGTGCCTCAAGGCGCCGGGCCTTTGCCGTGCCGGGCAAAGAGAAGGGAATTTTGGCGCAATCGCGAATACGAGGAGAGGAACCATCGGCGCCCGTGCCGATGAAGTTGATGATTCGTTCGGTTGGAGGTCCCCCATGTCCACCTACGACGGCAATCCCCCAGGCGGCAATCCTCTCGGCCGTGCGGCGCGACTCCGCAGGCTTGGTCAGCGGTTTGTGGATCTGCTGCCCACGCTCAGCATTCGTAAAAAGTTTCTTGTCAACATCGGCCTCGTCACCCTTCTGCTATTGGCACTCGGCGTTGTCAACGGCATCTTGCTGTCCCAGCTGCACCGGTCTGTGCAAAAGCTGGAGCAGGCGGACACCGTCTTGAACCTCATCCGCCAGTTTGACTACGACATTGTCTCGGCGGACAACGACGCCGCCCTCTACTTGCTCACGCCGAGCGGAGACAACGCGCAGTTCAATCTTCAGGATTATCAGAACGATCTCGCGCGCGTGCAGCAGGACCTGAGCGTTCTTCAGCGGCAGCCCGTGAACGCGACGGACAGGGCTATTCTGAACCTGTTTCAGTCCGAGTGGAGCCAAATTCTTGACCAAAACGAGACCGCGTTCCGCCTCGCGTCGACCAGTCTGCCGGATGCGCAGTCGATGTTCACGAGCAACACCTTGCAGCCTTTGATTCAGAGCCTCTCCCAGTTCACCCAGGACGAGGAGACCGTCAAGGACGCCGCATCCGCCCACGTCAATCGACTGCTCGTGCAGACGTTTGTGTGGAACACTCTCGTCGCCCTCGCCGCCATCGCCATCGGGCTCATTGGCAGCGCCACGCTCGCCGTCACCATGTCCGGGCCCATCGTCCGGCTGCGCCAAATGGCGCTCCGGGTTGCGCAGGGAGATCTGCGCGTCGAGCCGGTGGAGGTGAGGACGCGGGATGAACTGGAAGACCTCGCTCGCGTGCTGAACGATCTCGTCGGCAACCTGAGGACCCTCATAGGCGCCATCGCTGAGGCATCGGAGCACGTGGCCGCGAGCGCCGAGGAGCTCTCGGCGAGCTCAGACGAGCTCATGCGGGCGACGGCCGAGATCGCCCAGTCCATCGAGCAGGTGGCCGCCGGCGCCGAGGAGCAGGTGAAGCAAATTGAGGACACGTCCGACGCGGTGGCGCAGGTCCAGGGCGAGATCGGCAAAGTCTCCCGTTTGGCCGAGGCGCTGCACGACACCGCCGAGCGGACGGATGGGGAAGCGGAGGCAGGCACGCAAGTCATGGACGCGATGGCCAGGCAGATGGACGCCATCCGCCGCAGGTCGGCCGATGCGGCGGAAGTGATGCGCAAGACCGCCCAGGCCTCCGAGAGCGTGCGTCAGATTGTCGCGGCCATCGTCCACATCGCGGACGAGACCAACCTCCTTGCTCTCAACGCCGCCATTGAGGCCGCGCGGGCGGGCGATCACGGCCGAGGCTTCGCCGTCGTCGCCGACGAAGTCAGAAGCCTGTCCAAGGCGTCTGCGGATGCGGCGCGCGAGATTCATGCCATCGTGGAAACGGTGGTGCGTTCGATGAATGAGGTGGCGCACTCCATCCAAGCGGTCGGCGCCGAGGTGGACGCGGGCGCGGCCGTGGCGGATGAGACCAAGCGGACGTTTGCGCGCATTCGATCTTCGATGGCCGAGGTCGCGACGCGCGTCGAGGAGGTCGCCGAAGCCACCAAGACCATCGTCGCCCAGGCGCATCACATGTCGAGCGACATGGCGGTCGTGGTGGAACTCGCTCAGCAGGCCGCGCGGGAGTCCGAGAGCGTCGTCGCGGCTTCGCAGCAGCAGGCGAGTTCCATGCAGGAGATTGCCTCCACGGCCTCGTCGCTCAGCGCGCGCGCGCAGGATCTCCAGGCGCTCATCAACCGGTTTCAGGTATAGGAGAAGTTTCTCAGTTTTGGGACGAGCGTTCGTTGCGCGAGGATTGCGCCCGTTGTAACCTGATACGGAGACTGAAGAGACAGATTTCACAGTGGAGTGGAGAGACTGGAGGGTACCGGATTGGCGAACGATGCACCCTTGCACCGGGACATACGCGTCCTCGGCGATTTGTTGGGAGAGGTGCTGGTGGAGCAGTGCGGCCAGCACGTGTTCGATCACGTCGAAGCCATCCGCATGGCGGCCAAGGCCTTTCGCGCGGACCCGTCGCCCGTAACGAGGTCCGCGCTGCAGGCGGCCGTCGCGGCGGTTGAACCCGAGCATCGAAACGACGTCATTCACGCATTTTCGGTCTATTTTCAGCTGGTCAACCTCGCCGAGCAAAATCACAGGCTGCGGCGCCACCGCGATTACGACCGCTCGCAGCAGGTTTTGCGCGGATCGTTTCGAGAGGCCATGCGCACGCTCGCGGAACGCGGCATCACAGCCGACGAGGTGGAGTCGCTTCTGCGGGAGGTCGGCGTGGAGTTGGTGCTGACCGCGCATCCGACGGAGGCCCTCCGCCGCACCGTGCTCGACAAGCACACGAAGATTGCCGCGTTCCTCGAGGAGATGGACGACCCACGCAAGACGCCGCGTGAGCTCGACGTGCTGCGCGAGCGCATTCGCACCGAGATCGTGGCCCTGTGGCAAACGAGATCCGTGCGGAAATCGCGCATCACGGTCCTCGACGAGGTCCGCAACGGCCTGTACTTTTTGGACCAAATTCTGTTTGACGTGCTTCCCCGCGTCCATCAAAAGTTGGAACAGGCCGTCGAGGAGCAGTTCGGGCGCCAACTCCTGGAGCTGCCTCCGCTCATCCGGTTCGGTTCCTGGATGGGCGGGGACCGCGACGGAAACCCGAACGTCACTGCGGACGTCACTTGGCAGACGCTCGTCCTCCATTGCGATCTCGCCCTGAACAAATATGAGCAAAAGTTGCGAGAGCTTGGGCGCGACCTCAGCGTCTCGGTCGATCGGGCAGGCGCGGACGAAGAGCTCCTCGCCGCGATCGGGGGGGAGAACGACGAGCCGTACCGAGCGCTCATCAACCAAATGTTGGCCAAGCTCGAGGGCACGCGCCGCCGCCTGCACGGGGAGCGCGTGGAGACGGCGTACTACGCGTCGCCCGAGGAGATGATGGCGGACGTTTTGCGAATGGCGAAGTCCCTTTCTCGCCATCGCGGCCAGCGCATGGTGGATGCGTGGCTCAGACCCTTCCTCTTGCAGCTCCGGATTTTCGGCTTTCACATGGTCACGCTCGACATCCGCCAACACTCCGGCGTGCACGAGCAGGCCGTGGCGGAGCTCTTGGAGACGGCGGGCCTGGTGGACCGTTACGCCTCGCTTGGCGAAGAGGAGCGCCTGAAGGTGTTGTCCGACTGTCTTGCGTCGCCGCGACCCATTCGCAACCCGTATCACGTGTACTCCGACTTGACGACCGAGGCGCTCGCCGTGCTCGACTGCGTTCGACGGGGTCACGAGACGTTCGGACCCCGCTCGGTGCAGGACTACTTGATTTCGATGACCCAGGGCGCGAGCGATCTGCTTGAAGTCCTGCTGCTCGCGAAGGAGTCGGGGTTGTTTGGATGGCCGGACGGGCCAAACAAGCCGCCGAAGAGCGAGCTGAACGTCGTGCCGCTGTTTGAGACCATTGAGGATCTGGAGTCCGCGCCGGGGATCATGCAATCGCTGTTTGAAAATCCCGTCTACCGCCGCCACCTCGAGATTCGCGGGTGGCAGCAGGAAATCATGCTCGGCTATTCGGACAGCAACAAGGACGGAGGCTACCTCACGGCCAACTGGTCCTTGTACATGGCGCAGAAGCGCCTCATCCGCCTGGCAGAGCGGTTTGGCGTGCGCATCAAGTTCTTTCACGGGCGCGGCGGCGCCTTGGGGCGCGGTGGCGGACCGGTCGAACAGAGCATTCTGGCCCAGCCCACGGAGGCGCTCCGGGGACATGTGAAAATCACCGAACAGGGCGAGGTCATTTCTCAGCGCTACGGGCATCCGGGCATCGCGGAACGGTCCCTTGAATCGTCGGCAGCGGCCGTGCTCGTCGGGGCGACGCGGGAGGACTCGGACGAGTGGGTGGCCCGTCACCCGAGATGGTTTGACCTCATGGATCGGGCGTCCGACATCAGCTTTCGCGCGTACCGTCAACTCGTGTTTGAGCATCCTGCGTTTCTTGCGTACTTCCACCGCGCGACGCCCATTGACGAGATCGGCAAGATGAACATTGGTTCGAGGCCTTCGCGGCGTTCCCAATCGTCGCGCATCGAGGATTTGCGCGCCATCCCCTGGGTGTTTTCGTGGACGCAGAGCCGCCATCTGCTTCCCGCGTGGTATGGCTTTGGTACGGCGATGGAGTCGCTGATGCAGGAAGACGAAGAGGCCCTGAGCGATCTCCGGCGCATGTACGAGGTGTGGCCCTTTTTCCGCACGCTCGTCGACAATCTGCAGATGGCCCTGGCCAAGGCGGACATGCTCGTCGCCAGGGAGTACGCGCAGCTCGCGGGCGAGGCGGGCGAGGCCATTTTCCCGCTCATCGAGGCCGAGTATGCGCGGACGGAGAGGGCCGTTTTGGCCATCACGGGCTACGCTCAACTGCTCGACAACCGGCCCGTCATTCGCGAATCCATTTCGTTGCGCAATCCGTACGTCGATCCGCTGTCGTTTTTCCAGGTGCGCCTCTTGGCCGATTTGAGGCGCGAGAGCCTCTCGCCCAGCGATCGCGAGGCCGACTTGGCCGACGCGCTCCAGACCATCAACGGGATTGCCGCCGGATTGCGCAACACCGGCTGACGACGCACGGCCCGTGCGTGTGGCAGATTCATTGCGCAAATCGCGATCGTCGTCTACCATGAAGGTGTCCTCGTTGGGGGTGTTGGCCATACAAAGGATAGGCGTTTTGACGAGCGGGGGCGACGCGCCGGGCATGAATGCCGCCATCCGCGCGGTGGTTCGCACCGCCATCTATCGAGGTCTGGAGGTTGTCGGCATCCGGAGAGGGTATGCGGGCCTTTTGGATGGGGATTTTCGCCCGATGCCCATCGAGTCCGTGGGCGACATCATCCAGCGCGGTGGAACCTGCTTGTTTACGGCGCGTTGCAAGGAGTTCATGACCGAAGAGGGGCAGCGGCGCGGCTATGAGCGCCTCCTCGAGGCCGGGATCGAGGGACTCGTGGTGCTCGGAGGAGATGGCTCGTTTCGGGGCGCCAAGCGCCTGAGCGAGCTGGGCATCCCCACGGTGGGTGTGCCGTGCACCATCGACAATGACATCGGCGCCTGCGATGCGAACATCGGCTTCGACACCGCGGTGCAGACGGTCATCCAGGCCATCGACAAGATTCGGGACACGGCCACGTCGCACGAGAGGACCTACGTCATCGAGGTCATGGGTCGGCACGCGGGGCACATCGCGCTTGCGGCTGGGCTCGCCGGGGGAGCAGAGAGCGTGCTCATCCCCGAGGTCTCCTTCAGCCTCGAGGATGTCGTGGCCAAGTTGCAGCGCGGCGTCGCCCGCGGCAAAAAACATTCCATCATCGTCGTGGCCGAGGGCGCGGCGCGAGCCGTGGACGTCGGCAAGTACATCGAGGAGAAAACGGGTTTCGATACGCGCGTCACGGTGCTTGGCCACGTGCAGCGCGGCGGCGCCCCCACGGTGTCGGACCGCGTCCTGGCCAGCCGCTTGGGCGCTTTTGCGGTCGACCTGCTCCTCAAAGGGGAGACGGCCGTGATGGCCGCCACGCAGAACGGGGCGCTCGTGGCGGTGCCGTTTGACGAGGTGTTCGCGTCGGTGCGCCAGCCGGCGCAGGAACTCTGCGAGCTGGCCGAAATTCTATCCAACTAACGGGATGGCCTGCGGGTCATCGCCATCATGCCGGGGGGTCGGTTGCGTGATTGACAAGATTCGCGAATACCTGGGTGCAGAAGCTGATCATCTGTTGAACCACGAGTGCAAGACCATTCCGAAGGAGCGGCTCACGCCGCCATCGCCGACGATCGTCGACGACGTGTTCCTTTATTCCAATCGAAACAATCAGGTTCTGCGTTCCCTCCAGTGGCTTTTGTCCTCCGGGCGCCTCGGCGGAACCGGTTATGTCTCCATTCTGCCGGTGGATCAGGGCATCGAGCATTCGGCGGGCGCCTCATTCGCCAAGAATCCGGACTACTTTGATCCAGAAAATATCGTCAAGCTCGCGATCGAGGGCGGTTGCAACGCCGTCGCGTCGACGCTCGGCGTGTTGGCCTTGACCAGCCGGAAGTACGCGCATAAAATTCCTTTTATTGTGAAATTGAATCACAACGAGCTGCTGACGTACCCGAACAAGTACGACCAGATCATGTTCGCTTCGGTCAAGCAGGCCTGGGACCTGGGCGCGGCTGGCGTCGGCGCCACCATCTACTTTGGCTCGCCCGAGTCGACGCGCCAGATTCAGGAGGTCGGTGAGGCATTCCGCCTTGCGCACGAGCTCGGCATGTTCACGGTGCTGTGGTGCTACCTGCGCAACCCCGCCTTTGTGAAGGACGGCGTGGATTATCACACGGCGGCGGACTTGACGGGCCAGGCGAACCATCTCGGCGTGACCCTCGAGGCGGACATCGTCAAGCAAAAACTGCCCGAGGTGAACGGCGGTTACCAGGCGCTGAACATGGGCCAGTCGAGCTACGGCAAGATCGACAAGCGCGTGTACACCGAGCTCACGACCGAGCATCCTATCGATCTCGCCCGCTACCAGGTGGCCAACGGCTTCATGGGCAAGATCGGGCTCATCAGCTCTGGGGGCGCCTCGGGAGAGAACGACTTCGCCGAGGCCGTCCGGACGGCGGTCATCAACAAGCGCGCGGGCGGTATGGGCTTGATTTCCGGGCGCAAGGCGTTCCAGCGCCCCATGGCCGAAGGCGTCAAACTGCTGAATCTGATCCAGGACGTGTATCTCTGCAAGGACGTCACGCTCGCATAATCCGCTTCGCGCGAGGAGGATGGGTATGGCGCAACCACGCGTCGGCGTGATCATGGGCAGCCAGAGCGACTGGGAGACAATGCGCCACGCGTGCGCCGTGTTGGACGAGCTCGAGATTCCACACGAGCGCAAGGTGGTCTCGGCGCACCGAACGCCGGATTTCATGTTTGAATACGCGGCGTCCGCGCGGGATCGCGGCATTCAAGTCATCATCGCGGGGGCGGGGGGTGCCGCCCACCTCCCCGGGATGGTGGCGGCGAAAACGCAGCTGCCCGTCATCGGCGTGCCTGTGCAGACCTCCGCGCTCGGCGGGCTCGACTCGCTCCTGTCCATCGTGCAGATGCCCGGCGGCGTGCCGGTGGCCACCATGGCCATCGGGCGCGCCGGTGCCGTCAATGCGGGGCTCATGGCGGCGAGAATCCTCGCGGTGACCGATGCTGAGATCGCGCGCCGCTTGGAGGCGCGTCAGGCGGCGATTCGAGATCAGGTCCTGCAAGGGGGAGATCCGGGTGGACATGCGTCGGAGGACCGCTAGTCTGCACTTGCCGCCTGCCACCATCGGCATCCTCGGCGGAGGGCAGCTGGGGCGAATGATGGCGCTTGCCGGGCGGCACATGGGGTATCGGTTTCAGGTGCTCGATCCGACCCCGAATGCACCTGCGGCGCAGGTGGCCGACGGCCAGGTGGTCGCGGCTTACGACGACGTGGACGCCGCGCGCACCCTCGCTTCTCGGTGCGATCTCGTCACGTACGAGTTCGAAAACGTGAGCGCCGCCGTCGCGGCTGCCTTGGCCGAGACGTGTGACGTCCCGCAGGGCAGCGATCTCTTGGCCATCTGTCAGCACCGCGTGCGCGAAAAGTCCACGCTGGCAAAGCACGGCCTTCCGGTCACGCCGTTTTTGCCGATTTCGACCTTGGACGATCTCGACCGCGCCTTTGCGCACTTCGGCGGGCGGATGGTGGTCAAAACGTGCCGGGGAGGCTATGACGGCAAGGGACAGTGGATGGTGCGGTCGCGAGAGGAGCTCGTGAACCACACCGAAGCCTGGAGTCGGGTCATGGACCAGCACCGAGCCGCGGGTTTTGACGACCACCCGCTCATCGCGGAGGCGTTTGTGCCGTTCGTGGGGGAGCTTTCCGTCATCGTGGCCCGCAACCGCAGGGGCGAGGTGCGCGCGTTTCCTCCGGCCGAGAACATTCACCACCGGCATATCCTGCACCTGTCCATCGTGCCAGCGAGGTATCCCCGGGAGATGGTCGCGCAAGCCGAAGAGATCGCCTTGCTCGTGGCGGACAGGCTTGGCGTCATTGGCCTGGTCGCAGTGGAGATGTTCGTGTGCGAGGACGGCGAGCTTCTCATCAACGAGCTGGCGCCGCGACCGCACAACTCGGGCCACTACACCCTCGACGCGTGTGCGACGAGCCAGTTCGAGCAACACGTCCGCGCCATTTGCAACCTGCCGCTGGGGGATGTCACGCTGTATAAGCCGGTGGTCATGGTGAACGTCTTGGGCCAACATGTGGAGTCGCTTCGCCAACAGATGGGAGGCTTTCCGTCTTGGGTGAAGGTCCATTTGTACGGAAAAGCGGAGGCGAAGCGGGACAGGAAGATGGGCCATCTGAATCTCCTGGCGGACACGCGCGAAGAGGCGCTTTCGTTTGTCGAGTCGTGCGGCATTTGGTCCGAGGCGTAAAGGATGAGGGCGCGGCGGGCGACGAGGTTGTGGGAGCGCCACGGCCACGGACGGCGATGGTCCGCGCGGCGGGCGGCGAGAGAGCAGAAACGCCGCGGACGGCGCACGTGATGCGTGAAGCAGAAGGCGCCGAAGGAAGCGAAGAGGCTTCCCCCGGCGGCCGGTCCGCTCAGTACACGACGGCCGGAGCCGTGTTGGTGGTGGTTGCCACGGCGCCGTAAGCCGGAACGAGCAGGAAGAAGAGCACGAAGATGATCAGGAACACCACTGCCCACTGCGTGTAACCGCCGAAGATCCCGTACATGTGCATGCGCCTCCCTTTGAGCGTTGGCGGCTGCCTGACGGCAACCGGACAGTGTTACGATATGGCTTTGGGGGATGAACCACCACGGCGTTCACCCAGTGGGCGCGGAGCAATTCGTCGGATCGGCGAGTTGCTTCTTTGTATTGTCGGGACGTGAAGCGGGGCCGCGCCGGGCTGCGGTCGGCGTAGAAGACCGCGGCCGGGGCACCGCGCCGGGCCGCAAGAACCCCCCACGGCCTGAGAGGGCGGCCATGGGATGGATGGCCGCGGGTCGGTGCGTTGATGAGGAGGATGACGGGTTGAGCGATACGTGGAAGGACGAGCTGGAAAAGATTCGCGACCGCGCGCTGGCAACGCTTGCGGAGGCCTCGGATTCCAGGGCGTTGAACGACTGGCGCGTCGAGGTGCTCGGCAAAAAGAGTTCGCTGAGCCAGATGTCGAAGGCGATGGGAACCTTGGCGCCGGAGGATCGGCGGGCACTCGGCGAGATGATGAACCGCGTGCGTCAGGAACTGGAGACGGCGTGGCGCAGGCGGCAAGCCGAGGTGGAGGCGAAGGAGAAGGCCCTTCGCTTGGAGCGCGAGCGCATCGATGTGACACTGCCCGGGCGCCAGGTGCCGGTGGGGGCGGTGCATCCCATTTCGCGCGTGATCGAGCAGATTGAGGACATCTTCAGAAGCCTGGGTTTTTCGGTGGTCGAGGGCCCAGAAGTGGAGACGGATCACTACAATTTTGAGCTGCTGAACATCCCGAAAGATCACCCAGCTCGGGACATGCAGGATACGTTTTATCTGACGGAGGAATGGTTGCTCCGGACGCACACGTCTCCCATGCAGGTGCGGACCATGGAGCGCATGCGGGGCAGGACGCCCATTCGGGTCATCGTGCCTGGCCGGGTGTATCGCCGCGACGAGGACGACGCCACGCATTCCCATCAGTTCACGCAGATCGAGGGTCTCGTGGTGGACGAAGGCATTCGCATGTCGGATCTGAAGGGAACGCTCGAGGCGTTTGCCAAGGCGCTCTTTGGGCCGTCTCAGCGCGTCCGCCTGCGCCCGAGCTACTTTCCGTTCACGGAGCCAAGCTGCGAGGTCGATCTCGTCTGCGTGTCGTGTGGCGGCAGCGGCTGTCGCATGTGCAAGGGCACCGGCTGGATTGAAATTCTCGGCGCGGGCATGGTGCACCCACGGGTGCTCGAGATGTCGGGCTACGACAGCGAGCGGTACACGGGCTTCGCTTTCGGCCTCGGTGCAGAGCGAATCGCCATGTTGCGCTACGGCATCTCGGACATTCGCATGCTGTACCAGAACGACCTGCGTTTCCTACGACAGTTCAGTCACGCGTGATGCGCGCGAATAAAGGAGTGGCAATGTGAGAGCATCGTACAAGTGGCTGGCCGACTATCTCGACCTCTCCGATCTCACGCCGGCCGAACTCGCAGACCGATTGACAGGCGCGGGGCTGGCGGTGGACGCCGTTGAACCGCTGAACCGCGGTGTACAAGGCGTCGTGATCGGCAAGATTCTCTCTGTCCGTCCCCACCCGCAGGCGGATCGGCTCAAGGTGTGCCTCGTCGATCTCGGCGGGCGACAGGTCGAAATTGTCTGCGGCGCTCCGAATGCATCGCCCGGGCTCGTGGTGCCGGTGGCGCTGCCGGGCGCTCGGTTGCCGGGGGGCGTGGACATCGGGATCGCCGAGTTTCGCGGCGTGGCTTCACACGGCATGCTTTGCTCCGCGGAGGAACTCGGCCTCGAGCCGAGGTATCTGCCCAAGCGCGAGGCGGAGGGGTTGTGGGAGCTTCCCGCGGACCTGCCGCTCGGCGCGGATGCCGTTTCGCTTCTGCACCTCGACGACGTCGTGTTGGACATCGATCTCACGCCGAATCGCAGCGACTGCCTGTCGATTCGAGGCCTTGTCCACGAGCTCTCCGCCATTCTCCGCCGTCCGCACCGATTTCCTGCGCGTGTGGCGGCGCCTCGCGCGGAAGGCGAGTCTCCGCTTCGGGTGCGCCTCGAGACCCCGCGCTGCCCGCGCTATGAAGCCCAGCTGCTCGAGGGCATCGAGCGCCGGGAGACTCCGCTTTGGATGAAGATGCGGCTGGTGGCGATGGGCGTCCGCTCGATCGATCTCGTCGTGGATATCACCAACTATGTGATGCTCGAGTGGGGCCAGCCGCTGCACGCATTTGACGCGGACGCCATCGCCGAGGCGACCATCGTCGTGCGTCAGGCGCGGGAAGGGGAACGCCTTGTGACGCTGGACGGTCAGGAGCGTATCCTCACACCCGACATGATGGTCATCGCGGATCCCGAAAAGTCCATCGGCCTAGCCGGCGTCATGGGCGGAGAAAACAGCGAGATTGGCCCGGCGACGCGCCGGATCGCGCTCGAATCCGCGCGTTTTGATGGGGCGTCGATCCGGCGAACGGGCCAGGCGCTCGCCCTCCGTTCGGAGGCGCAACAGCGCTTCGAAAAGGGGGTCGATCCGGCCGCTGTGTCGAGCGCGCTGCATCGCGCCTCGGAGCTTCTCGTCGAACTCGCCGGATCGCGCCTGGTCGGCGGTCCGCGACGCGTCCCGGCGGAAGAGGGGGCGCTCAAGCGCACGGTCGTCTCGTTTTCGCCGCAGGCGTGCCGCCAATTCCTCGGCGTCGACGTCCCGGAGGACGAGATGCTCGCGTGCTTTCAGTGGCTCGGGTTCGAGGTCGCCAGGGGCGAGGCGTCGTGGCGCGTCGAGGTGCCGACCCGGCGTCCGGACGTCCAGTTGCCGGCGGATTTGTACGAGGAAGTGGCTCGATTGTACGGGTATGATCACATTCCGGCCACGTCCATGCGCCTGCCGGTCGACGCACCCGAATCGTCCGAGCGCCTGGCGCTGGCGAGCGCGATCCGGCGCGCCCTCGTCGACTGGGGGCTGTTCGAAGTGCGGACGTACGCGCTCACGTCGCCTGAGGCCGAGGCGCCGATGGAGCTGGACGGTGCGCCCGTCGCGCTCCTCCGCCCCATGTCGGATGATCGCCGCACGCTTCGGCGGCACCTTCTGCCGAGCCTCGCGGAGGTGGCGCGATACAACCTTGCCCATCAGGTGCCGGGCGGGGCCATCTTCGAGCTGGCCAAGGTCTTTCTCGCGGACGCCTGGCCTCAGCCCGAGATGCCCGTCGAGCGCGACGTGATCGGCATGATGTGGTTCGGCGAGACGGAGGGAAGCCCGTTCGAGCGCCCGCGCCTTCTCGATTTCTACGATGCCAAGGGCGTCTGCGAGGCCTTGCTCGCGCGGCTCGGGATTGAGGCGTCGTACCGCGCCGGCGACGCGAAGTTTCTCCACCCCGGCCGCCAGGCCGTGATCGATGCGCAGGGCCAGGCCATTGGGCTCGTGGGCGAAGTCCATCCGGACGTCGCACGGGCGTACGAGGTGCCACGCGCCGTGTATGCCGAGTTCGATCTCGCTCTGCTCTCCGCGCTCGCGACGGGCCAGGTGCGCGTCACCCCGATCCCGCGTCATCCGGCGAGCCGCCGCGATCTCGCGGTCATCGTGCCGCGCGACGTCGCTTCGCAGGCCCTGGTGGACGCGGCATGGCAGGCCGTCGGCGAGCAAGGCACCCTGCGCATGGTCCGCGTCTTCGACGTCTACACCGGCGCAGGTGTGCCTGTGGACCACAAGAGCTTGGCCATCGCCCTCTGGTTCCAGATGGACGAGCGGACCTTGACGGATGCCGAGATCGATCACGCCGTCGGCGCCGTGTTGCAGGCGTGGCAGTCCGCCTTTGGAGCCGTGCTTCGCGCGTGATGGGCAGGGATGAAGCAGGAGATTCCTCGGCGGGCGAGAAATGTTGTACGAAAGGATTCCGGCGGCCGTTCTTGCGCTGCCAGGATGAAAGGGCGGGACATGGATGGACAACAACCAAGAAGGCGCAAAGGTCAATCGCGTGAAGGTGGTCATCCATGGCGTCGAATACACGGTGCGCGGGACGAGTCCGGAGGAGCGGATTCAAGAAGTCGCAAAAATGGTCGATCGGACGATGAACGAGATCGCGGCCACGGCGGCCTACATGGATGAACGCCGAATTGCGGTGTTGGCCGCTTTGAATCTCGCGGACGAACTGTATGAGCTGCGGAAGGAATATCAAGAGCTGCTGGCGTTGCTCGAGGACCAGACGGGAGGCCGCAAGGCGCCGTGACGTGGGATGCGCTGGATCTTGCCTTGGCCGCCATCCTATTGCTCGGCGCCTTGAACGGGTACCGCCTGGGGTTTGTGCGGCAAGTCATGCGCCTTTTCGGCGGGATCATCGCGTATTTGGTGTCGTACTGGGCGAGGCCGTATGTCGCGCCCGCCATCGCGCATCTGGGCATTCCCGCGGGCCATGTCCAGTCGCCCTTCGCTTCGTTTGTCTTTGGCAACTTGTCGGGGGCCATTTCGTTTGCGCTGGTGTTCTTGGTCGTGTTCGTGATGCTGCGCTATGCCGCAGGGCTCGTCGATGCGCTGTTCAGCCTTCCCGTGTTATCGGGATTGAACCGGCTGGCAGGGCTTTTCGCGGGGTTTTTGCTCGCGGGCGTGTTCGTGTACGTCATTGCCTTGGTCTTGCCGTATGTCAAGAGCCCCGCTGTCGAACGGCAGGTGGCCAGATCGGCCATCTGCCGCACACTCGATCAGCGAGCGTTTGATCGGACCGTGGCGGGATGGCTTGCGGCGGTCTTTCCAAGCAAGGCCGGTCGCACGCAGTGAACGGGCGCAGGTGACGTGTCCTGCGCCCGTGTTGTCGTATCAGCGGTTATTCCTCGTGTCGGCTCCCGCGCAGGCTCGTGGGGACAAACAGGTCGATGATCCCAATCACGAGCGAGGCCAACAGCGCGCCCAGGATGCTCGCATGCATGCCGGGCACGAGGAGCTGCGCGACGTAGATGACCACCGCGCCGCAGATGAACCCGATGATGCCGCGGCCGTAGGGCGAAATCCGTCGGCCGAAGATGGCCTCCATCGCCATGCCGAGAAGCGTGATGACGATGGCCGCGAGGATGGCGTGCCAAAAGCCCATGACCCGGAATCCTGGCACGATGTGGCCGACGAACAGGAGCACGAGAGCGGACACAATAAATCGGACGATATGGCCGAGCACGTTCATAGCTATCCCTCCTTCTGGGCTATAGCATCGTTCGGGCGCTGCCGACCTATGTGGTAAGATCAGTGGGAATTCTGGATTTGCGTGTATGGGAGTGCGAGACATGGACGAACGCGCGCTGGACGCGTTGGAATACGAATTTGTGCGCGGCGAGATCGCGAGGTGTGCCCAGACGTCGCTGGGAAAGGCGCGCGCGGCCGCCATGGCGCCTTACGACGAACGAGGCGCGGCCGAGCATGAACTCGCGCGCCTGGACGAGGCGATTCGCCTGCTGTACCGCCTCGGGCCGCCGCCGTTCGCCGGTGTGGAAGACCTGCGCGATGCCGTCGAGCGCACGCGCCGAGGCGGCACCATCTCGGCCGACGAAGCCCATCGGCTCGCGCGCTGCATCGCGGGAATGCGCGCGATGCGGCAGTTCGTGGAGCGCGCGGCGGAGAGCGGCAACTTCCCACTGCTGGCAGGTTCTGTCGCGCCGATGGCGGATCTGCGCAGGACTGAACAGGAAATCCGGCAGGTCGTGGACGAGGATGGGCAGGTGATCGATCACGCCAGCCCGACGCTGCTTCGGCTGCGGGACGAAAGGCGCCGGCGCGAAGGGGAAATCCGCGCGGTCCTCGACCGCCTGCTGCGGACGCAGGCGAAGTACCTGCAGGAGCCCGTCATCGCCATGCGCGGCGAACACTATTGCCTGCCTGTGCGCGTCGAGCACAAGAGCCAGGTTCAGGGCGTGGTGCGGGACGTGTCCTCGTCGGGATCGACCGTGTTCATCGAGCCGCGCGCCATTGTGGAACTGAGCGAGCGAGTGCGCGAGCTGGAGGTCATGGAGGAGCGGGAGGTGGAGCGCCTCCTGTACCAGTTGGCGGCCTCCTTCGCGCAGGTTGCGGACGAGTTTCTCCGCAACCTCGATGTCGCCGCGGATATGGATTTCCTGTTCGCGAAGGCCGCGTACGCCCGGTTCACGGACGCCAAGCGGCCGCAGTTGACGGACGGCGTGTGGCGGCTTCGCGGAGCTTGGCACCCGAAGCTCGGGCGGGATGCGGTGCCCATCGACGTCGAAATTGGCGATCGGTTTCGGCTGCTCATCATCACCGGTCCCAACACGGGCGGCAAGACGGTCACGCTCAAGACCATCGGTTTGTTGACCCTCATGGCGATGTCGGGGATGTTCTTGCCGACGAGGCGCGAGAGCGAGGTGGGCTTTTGCCACGATGTCTTTGTCGACATCGGCGACGAGCAGAGCATCGAGCAGAACCTGTCGACCTTTTCCTCGCACATGCGGCGGATCATCGACATGCTGGCGCGGGTGACCAAAGACAGCCTCGTGCTCCTGGACGAACTGGGTGCGGGCACCGATCCGGCCGAGGGGTCGGCTCTGGCCATCGCCATTCTGGATCACCTGACGGCCGTGGGCGCGCGCGTGGTGGCCACGACGCATTACGCGGAACTGAAGGGATACGCCTTTCGCAATCCGGCGGCGGAAAACGCAAGCATGGAGTTTGACGTGGAGACGCTTCGGCCGACGTATCGCCTGCTGATGGGCGTGCCCGGCCGCTCGAATGCGCTCGCGATCGCGGAGCGGCTCGGCATGCCGAAGGCCATTCTCGAGCGGGCGAGATCGCACGTGGCGGAGTCGGATATTCATGTGGAAGAGCTGATCGGGCGGCTGGAGGCGGCGAGCCGCGAAGCGGAGCTCGTGCGCGACGAGGCGCGGCGAGCGCTTGAGGAAGCCGAGGAGAGGGCGGCGGACCTCGCGCGCCAACAAGCCGCGTGGGAAGCTGCGAAGGAGGCCATGCGAGAAAAGGCGGCGCGAGAAGCGCGCGCCGTGATCGACCGGGCGCGGCAGGAGGCAGAGGCGGTGATCCGGGAGATCCGCAGCCTGCGCGAGCAGGCTCACGTCAAGGACCACGAGCTGGTCGAGCTTCGCAAACGGTTGGAGGGCGCGGAGCCGAAGGAGCGGCGAAAGGCGCCGCAGGGTCAGGGGCGGCCGGAGGTGAGGCCGGGCCAGCGCGTGCGGGTCCTGTCGCTCGGTCAAAAGGGCGATGTCGTCGAGGTGGCTCCGGATGGCAAGGCGGCCGTGGTTCAGCTCGGCGTGATGCGCATGAAGGTGGACGCTCGCGACCTTGAGGTGGTGGGCCATGGCGAGCCGGCGGGGGCGCCGTCGGCGGTCAGGGTTCGCGCCGGCAAGGACGTTCGAATGGAGCTGGACGTGCGCGGGGAAACGATCGACGACGCGCTGCTCAGGATCGACAAGTATTTGGACGACGCGGTGGTCGCGGGTATCTCGCGCGTGGTGATCATTCACGGCAAGGGCACGGGCGCGCTGCGAAACGCGATTCGCAGGTACCTGCGCGAACATCCCCATGTCAAAACGAGTGAACCGGCCGGGCCGGGCGAGGGCGGCGACGGCGCGACCGTCGTGCATGTGCGCACGTAGGCTCGGCGTCTGGCGACGCAGGACGCGCCGCGAGACGCGTGGCGATCATCGAGAGGTGGCGCCGTTCACTCCCCGGTCGCGTTCGCGCTGTTGGTCCCTACGCCATTCGCGACGGCGTCATTTTCCAAGTCATTGCTCTGGGCTCCGCCCGGCGGCAAAAGCGGCACCGCAATGGCCCGAGACGGGGGTGAGAGGGACACGTTCGACTCGGCAATCACTTCGTAGTACACGACGGATGCCCCCGGAGGCGGCGCGGAATCCACGAAGCTGGTCGACTGGCTCGTCCCAATCTTTTGGTAAGGCTTGTCCGCGCCGGTGGCACGGTAGATGGCGTACTGCGTGGCGCCAGGGACGCTCGACCACCCTAGCCATACCTCGGCGCCGTCGTAATAGCCAAAGAGCCCCTGCGGAGGTTTGAGCTGCGCCGGGTTCTGCATATCCGGCGAAGTGCCCGCGTCGAGGGGCATGCCTCCCCGCGGATCGAGCGCAGATGGCAGCAGGTAGGGCGTGTCGGCCGTGACGCCGTTTGGAATCTTGTGCGACCAGTCGACAATGCGCGATACGGGCAGCTTGATAAACGTGCCTGTCTCGACGTCCGCTGCCGGCGTTCGCGTCGTCGCGAGCACCTTTTTGCCCCCGACCAACGTGTACTTGGCCTGCACAGCGACGTCGTCGTAGCTGGTCGGCTCCGTGCCCTGCACGAACGGATCGGTCTCCGTCCCGCCAAACGCCTTGGACAGCGGCGTCGGCAAGAGTCCGCTTGTCGACGACACGGTGCGAAAGACGATACCCGGAGGCACAGGCCAGGGCGCACGCGCGGGATGTGCCGCGAGGATGGGCGCCATGATGTCGCTCCACAGGGTGAATTTCAAATTGTAGTTGGCCGGGTCGATGGGTTCGTGATGGTTGTAGCCCATCCAAATGCCGGCGGTGTAGTCCTGCGTATAGCCGATGAACCAGCCGTCGCCGAGTGAATCTGTGGTGCCGGTTTTGCCTGAGATGAACTGGCCAGGGAAGCGCGCGCCGATGGCCGTGGCCGTCCCGCCGGGATGATAGACGACATCATGCAGCATGTTGGTGATGATGTAGGCGGTCTGGGGCGTGAACACCTGATGCGTGGCCGGATCGACCTGATACAACGCGCGGCCGGACGCGTCCGTGATCTGGCGAATCAGGTAACTCTGATGCCACACGCCCTGGTTGGCGAAGGTCGAATACGCGCTCGTCATCTGCAGGACGGTGACCCCGTTATCCAGCCCACCGATGGCCGCTGCCAGGTGATGTTCGTCGTCCGCGACGACGGTCGGCTGGCCGAGCCAGGTCGTGGCGCCAGGGCCGAGGCCCATCTTGCTGAGGTAAGAAAAGCCCACCTGCGGCGTGAGGACGGACAGCACGTCGATGGCTGGCACGTTCCGCGACTCGTACAGGGCGACGCGCGCCGTCATGAGGCCGGCAAAACCCGGCTCGTCGTCGTGCGGCTCATAAGGCGGCTGACCGCTCGCACCGGGGAAGCGCGTTGGCGCGTCGTACATCTCCGAAGCCGCCGTGAGCATTCCCGTGTCGATGGCCGGTCCGTAGTCGAGCAGCGGTTTGATGGACGATCCCGGCTGCCGCGGAATATCGGCGTGATCGATCGCGTCGCGCAGATAGTCGCGCCCCCCGCCCACGGCAAGGATGGCGCCGGTGTGATTGTCGATGATCGCAAAGCCTGCTTCATACAGGTCGGTCGTTGTCTTGCCGTTCGGCAGTTGATAGGTTTTGTCGGTTCCGGCAAACAGCGCATGGTTGCCCAGCACTTGCTCGACATCCTCCTGCATGGGGAGGTCGATCGTCGTGTAAATCTTCAACCCTGCCACGGGCAGCGCTGACTCCGCCTCCTGGGCGTTGTCATAGATGCCCGCTTGCACGAGGTCCTGAATGACGAGCGGTTTGATCTCGTCCAAAAGCAGGTACGGATGCGCCGGGAGGCCCGTCATCGGCGGCGCCTTCAGCGTCTTGAGCACATCCTCGCGGTAGGCCGCATCGTACTGCGCCTTGGTGATCATGTGGTTGGCGAGCATCTGGTCCAGGATGTAGTGCTGTCGGGCGAGTGCGTGCTGTGGGAACTGGTACGGCGAGAAATAGGACGGGTTGTTGGGCAGCGCGGCGAGCAGGGCAGCCTGCGCAAGGGACAGCTGGTTGGGCTCTTTGCCAAACAGGATCTCGGACGCGCGTTTCACCCCGTACACAGTGTCCGTGCCCATGCGGCCCATGTAGACCCAATTCATGTAGTCGGTGAGGATTTCGTCCTTGCTCAGCACATGCGTGACTTCGATGGCCAGCGCAATCTCTTGAATTTTGCGACGAAGTGTCCGCTGCTGCTCTGGGAAAACGGCGAGCTTGACCGTCTGCTGGGTGATGGTGCTGGCGCCGGACTCAATCCGGTGGCCCACCAGATCTTGCAGAAAGGCGCGGGCCATCGCCATCGGGTTGATGCCGATGTTGGTGAAAAAGGTCTTGTCTTCGGCGGCCACGAACGCCTGCACGAGATACGGCGACACCTGTTGCAACGATGCGATGGGCTGCCGGTCGCCGTCTCCAGCAAATTGGCCGATCACGCGGCCTTGATCGTCGTACACCACGGATGCGGCGCTGTTGTTGACAAAAGTCGCCGCACTCACTTTCGGCAGTCCGCGCAGCATGGACGCGACATATCCGACGCCAAAGGCCACGCCGAAGCCGCACAAGCTTCCTGCCGCGAGCAGCACGGCGCGAAACGTGTGCCGCAGCACAGGATGTCTCGGTCTGGACTGCGCCTTGGGCCGCGCTTGGTCGCCGCGGTCCGTGGGACGGCGATTGTCGCTGTTCAAACCCATCGCCCTCCTTTGTGGGACGATTATATCACACGACAAATTTGGACATCATCGCACATTTTTCGCGCCCGTCGGTTTGGCGACACGACCCCACGCACATGGAGAAAAGAAAGGCGCACGTGGCCGGCACGGCCGTACGCGTTGGGTCGAGCGCGCGTAGAGTTGCGAGCGCACGTGCCGTTGCACATGCAGTTGAATGTAGGATGCGCACCGCATGGCCTGTCATACTTTGGGCCGTCCTCCTTGCCCGATGCAAAATGGCCTGGGATGTGCTATTGTGGGGACACTGAGTGCCGGCGCATTGCGCTGGGACGATATCACCATGGAGCGGACGCAGGAGGAGCGAATCAGGTGGCTGTGGAAACTCTGACCCCGGACCAGGAGGCGGAAGTGTCGCGCCAACTGGCTGTCATTCGGCGCGGGACGGCCGAGATCGTCCCGGAAGACGAGCTCGTGCAGAAATTGAGGGACGCTGTTCGGACGGGCAGGCCCCTGCGCGTGAAGCTCGGCATTGATCCTACGTCGTCCGATATCCATCTCGGGCATACCGTGGTCCTGCATAAGCTGAGGCAGTTTCAGGACCTTGGGCATCAAGTGTTTCTTGTGATCGGAAGCTTCACGGGCCAAATTGGCGATCCGACGGACAAGGCCGAGACGCGCAAGCAGCTTTCGGCCGAAGAAGTGGCGGAAAATGCGAAGACGTACGTGGAACAGCTGTACAAAATTCTCGACCCACAAAAGACCCAAGTGGTCTACAACGGGGATTGGCTCGCCCCACTGACCTTCGCAGAAGTCATCCGGCTCGCGTCCACCATCACCGTGGCGAGGATGTTCGAGCGCGAGGACTTTCAGAAGCGGTTCCAGGACAACCGGCCCATCCACATCCACGAGTTTTTTTACCCTCTGATGCAGGCGTACGACTCGGTCCACCTGAACGCCGACGTGGAACTGGGCGGCACGGATCAGAAGTTCAACCTCTTGATGGGCCGACACCTGCAGCGCGAATTCGGCCAGCCGATGCAGGTCGCCGTCATGCTGCCCTTGCTGGAGGGGCTCGACGGCGTGCACAAGATGTCGAAGAGTCTGGGCAACTACATCGGGGTGAACGAGTCGCCCAACGACATGTTCGGCAAGTTGATGTCGGTGCCGGACAGCCTGTTGTTCAAGTACTACGAGCTCTTGTCGCTCCGCGAGCAGGACGAGATCGACCGCATGCGCGCCGAGGTCGAGGCCGGGCGGATGAATCCGCGCGACGCCAAGATGCAACTGGCCGAGGAGCTTGTGGAGCGCTTCTTGGGGCCCGAGGCGCGGCGGGAGGCGGTGGAACATTGGCATACCGTCTTTCAGAAGGGCGGGCTGCCAGAGGACATTCCTGAACGCCGCGTGGCTGGCGCCGAACAGTGGATTGTCAAGTGGCTCGTGGAACTCGGGCTCGCGCAGTCCAACAGCGATGCGCGCCGCGCCATTCAGGAGGGCGGCGTCCGCCTGAACGGGGAAAAACTCACGGACACGGACTATCAGTATCGCCCGAAGGACGGCGACGTGCTGCAGCGCGGCAAGCGGCAGTTTGTCCGCCTGCGCATCGAATAGGATGCCGCCTGGCCCCGCGAAAGGCATGCTCTGTTCCACCTCCGCGTAGGTATGGACGAGGGGGTGAGAGCGGTGCCGAGAAGGTTCGTGCCTCGCCCTGGCCGGATCGCCTCGACGAGAGCGTCTCGCGACCAGGGACCGAGGCGGACGGCGCGCCGAGCGTATGGATTCGCCCTCTTGGTATGCGCCTTGCTGGGGCTTTCCGTCTTCTGGTTGGAATGGCGGCTCGCGCCGATGGTGCGCACGGCTTCCGCTTCGCTCGCGTCCCGAGTCGCCACGGAAGCGCTGAATGAGGCTATGGGCGAAGTCCTCGCCTCCTATCCGGATGCGAAGACGTTGGTGCAAATTCGGGTGGAGCGAGTCCCGAGTGGGCAACCGCTCTCCATCGTGACCCTCGACATGGCCAAGCTCGCAAAACTGCAAAACGAGGCCATTCACGCCAGCGAAACGCGCCTGCAGACGTTGCGCAAGCAATCGCTGGCGCTTCCCGTCTTGCAGGCCCTCTCGGGCTCGATTCTGGCGGGCTACACGGTCACGGTGCCGGTGTCGTTTTCACTCGTCGGCGCGGTCCATGCCCGCCTCGATGCCGACGTCTCCTCGAAAGGGGTCAACCAGGTCGTGCACATTGTGTATCTGGAGCTGACGGCCGACGTCATGACCATGACCCCGCTCGTTCGCGCCCCCGTTCATGTCACGACGAGATCGCCCGTCGTGTACATCATCATGAGCGGCCCTGTGCCGAATGTGGTCTTTCCCGGCGGAATCGGTGCCACCTCGTAGGCTTGCGCATATACTGCTCTAGCTTCCGCGAAAGCCTAGGAGGTTAGAGCCAGGATGAAGAAGTACGTGGTAAAGCCAGGAGAGTCGCTGTATCAGATCAGCCGCAAGACCGGCGTGCGCCTGCCCCTCATCCTCGCCGCGAATCCGCAGATCAAGAACGCCAACGACATCACACCCGGCATGACGATCGTCATCCCCGAGCTCGGGAAGGGGACGACATCGAAGCCGAAAGCGAAAAAGGCGCAGTCCAAGCCGGCCAAGACGTCGGCCGCGGCAAAACCGTACTTCGGCTACGTGTGGCCGCACGCGGTGCAGCCGGGCGAAACGTGGGAATCCATCGCGGAGCGGTACAACGTGACGGTGGAAGACCTGGAACACCTGAATCCGGCGATCGCGTCCCGAGCTCTTGCGCCCGGGCTGGTGGTGTACGTGCCGCTCGGCACCGAACCGCCTGCCGCGCTTTCTGCGCCAGAGTCGGCGCAGGGCGCCTGGGTGCCTGCCCCTGGTGGGGGGCCGGTGGACACCGCGGTGCCGCCCATGGAGCCGAGCGCTTCGGGCATCCTGTTTTCTGGCCAGGGGCATCAAGGTTCCTTGCAGCAGCCGCCCACGGTCGAGCCCGACGAAGGCGTGGAGCCGTGGGCTGGACCAGAAGCTTCTGGCGGTGGTCTTTCGCAAAACGGCGCGGAGTTCGAACCAGCGGAACCGGGAGAAGCGCCGTGGGAGGGCACGGTCGAGGACGGCGGGCCTCACATGCATCAGCCGTACCGGCGGGCCGAGGTGATCGACTTCCCGGAGACGGACGCAGAAGGTTGGTCCAAACCGTTTGTCGTCCGCGTGGGGAACGATAGGTGATGGATGACGTTGGCTTGGCCAAACTCGTGCGCGACGCGTACGGAATTGAGGTCGACGCCGTCGTGCAAAAGCGGACCGTGTGGGGGGTTGTCTCGGGGAACGCGCGCTACATCCTGAAGCGCGCGCGTCCCCAGGACAGCGAGGCCAGGCTTGAGGCGCTGGCGCGCGTCCTGAAACAGTGTGAACGAGTCGGCGTGGCGAGCGCGGGGCCGTTGAAGACGGTGCAGAACACGTTTTGCGCCGCTGACGCGCAGGGCACCAAGTACTATCTGCAGCCCTGGCTGGACGGCAGGCACGTCGACGTGCGCGAGGAAGAAGAGCGGCTCGCCGTCGCCCGAGCCCTGGCGAGGGCTCAGCGGGCCATGCTGGGCGATCCGCCGCGCGAGCTCTGCACCTCCACGCTGCGCGACAAGTGGCGGGCCAAACTCCTCCTCATCGAAAGGCTGCAGTCCGCGCCGGTCGACGCCGAGATCGCGCAATCCCTGCGCGACGTGGCCGCCCGAGCGCGCCAGGTCTACCAGGCGTACTTGGAGGATGGGCCTCGCCGTCCTGCCTTTTGCCACCGCGATCTCGCCCCGCACAACGTGCTCGTCGGTCCAGGCCGGAACATCGCCTTCATCGACTTCGATCACGCAGGGTACGACGATCCGTTTGCGGATCCCATCCAGTGGGTGAGCCACGTCGCATTCCTCGTCCCTCTCGATCCGATTGCGTATCGGAGGCTCTGGCTCGCTTACGCGCAGGCCGCCGAGTTGAGTGAGGCTGGCCTTGCGGCGCTGGTGAGGCTCGGCGCGTGGCCGGACATGGCGCTGCGCGCATTGGCCGAGGCGCTGCGCGCAGGATCTCCGGAATCGCGCATGTGGAGAGTGCGCTACGCGTTAAGGCGCGAAGAGGACCGCCTGCGGATGCACGACGCCTGGCTGCGCGAGCTGAACGCGTGATCTGGGCGCGAGCTCGCCGCCAGGCGCTTTCTTCCGTTTGTTCTGTACACCATGTATACTGTTTGGGTACGAAGTCGACGGGTGGGGGAATGGACGTGGCTTGGTCGGCGTTCCGCGTCGCCATCGCGCAGTTTGCGCCGAAACTGGGTGACGTATCGGCAAATCTGAGCCAGCATCTCGAATACGTGAACGAGGCCAAACGGGCGGGTGCACAGGTCGTCGTGTTTCCAGAGCTCGGGCTCACGGGTTATCAGACGCAGGACTTGACGCTCGAAGTGGCGCGCCACGTGCGTCATCCAGACATTGAGCGGCTGGTCGAAGCCAGCAGAGACCTCGATGTGCTGTTTTCTTTCGTCGAGGAGACCGACGACGCCCGGTTTTTTGTGACAGCCGCCTACGCGTCCGGCGGTCGGCTCCTGCATCGGCACCGGAAGCTTTACCTACCTACATATGGAATGTTCGATGAACGCCGCTATTTTGCGCCGGGCGAAGCCGTTCGCACCTTCACCGCACAGGGCGGACAAGCTGGCATTTTGATTTGCGAAGACGCCTGGCATCTTGCGAGTCCCTACCTGTTGGCTGTGCAGGGGGCGTCGGTCATCTATGTGCCGGCTTCCAGCCCTTGGAGAAATACGATGGCAGCGTCGGATTTCGGATCGCACGCGTTTTGGCGCCAACTCCTCCAGATGTACGCGCAGTTGTGTGGATGTTACTTTGTGTTCGCCAACCGCGTGGGCTACGAGGACGGCGTGCACTTCTACGGCGGCAGCGGGGTGATGAGTCCGTTTGGCGAGTGGGTGGCGGAGGGACCGGCCTCTGAGCGTGCCTTGGTTCTTGCGGACCTCGACTATCGGACGGTCCGGCGCGCCCGCTATACGACGCCGCTCATGCGCGACGAGCGCGTGCGCATGGTGATTTCAGAGATGCAGGAGGCTCTGCGCAGGAGGTCGACCGATGAGACCGGAGATTGAGGAGAGGCTGGCGCTGAATTCGTCGCTCGTGACATCGGTCCTGACGGGCTTTCTTCGCGAGGAGGTCACGAAGGTCGGCTTTCAAAAGGCCATCTTCGGATTGTCGGGCGGCATCGATTCGGCGCTTACCGCGTTTCTCGCGGCACAGGCGCTGGGGAAGGATCACGTGCACGCGGTCCTGATGCCGTACCGGACGAGCAACCCGAAAAGCCTCGAGGACGCGCTGAAGGTCGTCGACGCGCTTGGCATTGCTCACACCGTCATTGACATCACCGCGCCGGTGGACGCGTATTTTGCACAGGTGGACCGCGTGCTGGGCGAGGAGGCCAACGCGCTTCGGCGCGGAAATCGCATGGCGCGCGAGCGAATGGTGACGCTGTACGATTTGTCGGCGGCGATGAATGCGCTGGTGCTCGGCACGAGCAACAAGACGGAGCTGTTGCTGGGCTATGGCACGCAGTTTGGCGACATGGCGAGCGCCCTGAACCCCATTGGCGATCTCTACAAATGCCAGGTTCGCCAGCTGGCGAAGTACCTGGGTGTTCCCAACAGCATTCTTGAAAAGGCGCCAAGCGCGGATCTCTGGGCGGATCAGACCGATGAAAAGGAGCTCGGGTTCTCCTACGACGAGGCGGACGAGATTCTGTACCAGTGGGTGGATCTGCGGATGTCTCCAGACGAGATCGTCAGCCGAGGCTATCCAGAGCGTTTGGTGCATGCCATCGTCGAGCGCGTTCGGCGCAATCAGTACAAGCGGCGCACGCCCATTATCGCCAAACTGTCAGGCAGAACCATCGGGCTCGATTTTCGTTATCTCCGCGACTGGGGAACCTGAGCTTTGGAGTGAGACGACATGGCTGGACATTCGAAGTGGCACAACATTCAGCGTCGAAAAGGAAAGCAGGACGCGATTCGGGGACAGCTGTTCACCAAGCTGTCGAAGGACATCTATCAGGCGGCGCGCGAGGGCGGCGGCAATCCGGAGACCAATTTCCGGCTGCGCGTCGCCATCGAGCGGGCGCGGGCCAACAACCTGCCGATGGAAAACATCCAGAGGACCATCGCGAAGGCCACGGGACAGCTCGAGGGAGTCACCTACGAAGAGCTGTTGTACGAGGGCTACGGGCCGCACGGGGTCGCGCTGCTCATCGAAATTCTCACGGATAACCGAAATCGAACGGCCGCAGAAGTCCGCCACCTGTTTCGCAAACACGGCGGCAATCTCGCGGAGTCTGGCGCTGTCGCGTGGATGTTCCATCGGTATGGGCGGATTGTCGTGCCCAAAGAAGGCGTGGACGCGGACGATCTCATGATGGTCGCGCTCGAGGCTGGGGCGGACGATGTCGTGGAGCGGGCGCGCACGTACGTGGTCAAGACGAGCCCTGAGTCGTTCCGCGACGTGCGGCTCAGCCTCGAGCAACGGGGCATTCCCTACGAGGAGGCGTCCCTCAGCTACGAGGCGTCGACGAAGATGGACCTTCCCGAGTCGTCGCTTGAACAGGTGTACGATCTCGTCGAGGCCCTTGAATCGCTTGATGACGTCCAGACCGTGTACACGAATCTCGACACGGGCGACGAGGATGACGAGGGCGACGAGTGAGTGCATAGTTGTCTCGCAGCTGCGCACGTTAACCTCTGAACCTTCTCGGTGAGACGGGAGGCAGGTTCGGATGTTGATGCGAAGAGGCGGTTTCTGCGCAGCGATCGCGGCCGTCGCGGTCTTCACCCTCGTGGCTGGCGCCGCGCCGGTGCATGCGCGCGAGGCGGTGCCGGCCAGCACGGATTTCGGCGCGCACCATCGCGCGCACCTACCTTCGCGGCGCGTCATCCTGGTGAGCGAGATGAATACAGGCGCCCTTGTCGTCGAGCGCCGCAGCGTCGCGGACGATGCCGCGGTCGCGTTCGCCGGATCGAGGCCCGCCTGGCGACTCGATATTCCCCTCAGCTGGTATTTCCTCACGCCCGCCTATGTGCGCGATCCCGGCGGGCAGATTCCGGGCGACTCCTCGGTGTGAGGCCGTGATCGCCCGGTTCTCCTTTCGCGCTTCTATTTTCCATATCTGTATGGGTAGGAGTTTCAACAGGACATGGCGAATGACAAAGGTGAGGAAGAGGAGGAGCGAACGTGGAGGTCATGCGCATCCTGGGCGTGGACCCTGGCCTGGCCCGGCTGGGATTCGGCATCATCGAACGCGGGCCGGGGGATTCGCTCCGCCACGTGGCGCACGGCTGCATCGAGACAGAGGCAGACGCGCCTTTGCCCGAGCGGCTTCAGCGCATCTTTCACCGGTTGACCGAGCTTTGCCGGGAACATCAGCCGTCGGTCATGGCGGTGGAAGAACTGTTTTTCAGCCGGAATACGACGACGGCTTTTACCGTGGGGCAGGCCCGCGGCGTCGCGCTGTTGGCCGGCGCGGAAGCGGGGATCGCCGTGATGGAATACACGCCGATGCAGGTCAAGCAGGCGGTCACGGGCTATGGACGCGCGGACAAGCGACAGATTCAGGACATGGTGCGCATCCTGTTGCGGCTTTCGAGCGCGCCGAAGCCCGACGACGCCGCCGACGCGCTCGCAGTGGCGATTGCGCACGCGCACACCGGGCGCTTGGGCGAGCTTGAGGCGAGACTGGCCGCAAAAAACCGCACGGGCTGGGTTTGGGAACGGGGGCGTTTTCGTTGATTGCGTTTTTGCGCGGACGCGTCGCATTTTTGGGTCCGGGCTATGTCGATCTCGACGTCAGAGACGTGGGTTATCGGGTGCACGTGTGCGATCGCACGCATCAGGCGCTCCGCCTGGATGATGTCGCATTCTTGTATACGCACCAGCATGTGCGCGAAGACGGCCTGGCGCTCTTTGGATTTGAGTCCGTCGAGGAGCGCGCGCTGTTCGAGCGGCTCGTGGGCGTGTCCGGCATCGGCCCCAAGCTGGCGCTGCAGATCATCGGCGCCGCCGGCGTGGGCGAGATCGTCTCCGCCATCTTGGCTGAGGACGCGGACAACCTGAGCCGCCTGCCGGGCATTGGCCGCAAGCTCGCGAGCCGGTTGGTGGTGGAACTGCGCGAGAAGCTCGGCGATCTGGCGCCCGCAGCTCTGCGCCAAGCGGCGACGGAGCGAAGAGCGCAGGCCGGTGCCGAGGAGGACGCGGTCTCCGCGCTCGTGGCGCTCGGCTTCCGCCCCAGGGAGGCCGAGGAGGCAGTGGCTGCAGTTGGCAAAGGGCGTCAGTCCGTCGAGGACACCGTGAAGGCGGCGCTGACGTACTTGTACGTCCAGAGCGCGCGAACCGAGCCGCTCTCTCAGCCGTAGTCGAGGGATGAGGAGGTGCACGCATGGACGAGCGACTGATTTCTGCCGAGTGGATGCGTGAAGACGCGCAACTGGACACCATTCGGCCCCGTTTTCTCGACGACTACATCGGCCAGCGCGCCGCCGTAAAAAACCTGCGCATTTTCATCCAGGCCGCCAAGGAGCGGAACGAGCCGCTCGATCACGTCCTCTTGTACGGGCCGCCTGGCCTTGGCAAGACCTCTCTCGCGATGATCATCGCGAACGAGCTGGGGGTCCAGATCCGCGTGACCTCCGGGCCGGCCATCGAGCGCGCGGGCGATCTCGCCGCGCTGCTCACGAATTTGCAGCCGGGCGATGTGCTGTTTATCGACGAGATTCACCGCCTCTCGCCGAGTGTCGAAGAAGTCCTGTATCCGGCCATGGAGGACTTCGCCATCGATATCGTCATCGGCAAGGGCCCGAGCGCGCGATCCGTCCGGCTGGATCTCCCGCCTTTCACCCTGATCGGCGCGACGACTCGGGCGGGGCTGTTGTCGCATCCTCTGCGCGATCGGTTCGGCGTCATGCTGCACCTGGACTACTATCCCGTTCAGGATTTGGCGGAGATTGTGAAGCGGAACGCGCGCATTCTGCAGCTGGCCCTCACCGAGGACGGGTGCGTTGAAATCGCCCGCCGCGCCCGCGGCACCCCGCGAATCGCCAACCGGCTTTTGAAGCGGGTGCGAGACATTGCACAGGTCGCCGGATGGGCCGAGATCGACGCGCAGCGGGCTGCAGAAGCGCTCGCACAGCTGCACGTGGATCCATTGGGCCTCGACGCCACCGACAAGAGAATTTTGGAGGCAGCGATGGACAAGTTCGGCGGGGGCCCGGTGGGCCTCGACACCCTCGCGGCGGCGGTGGGCGAGGAGCCGTCCACCCTGGAAGACGTGTACGAGCCGTATCTGCTCCAAATTGGCTTCCTCAAGAGGACGCCGCGCGGTCGGGTGGTCATGCCCTCCGCGTACCGCCACCTGGGCCGCGCGCTCCCCTCGGGGTAAAGGTTTCGCAGGAACGCTCGTGGAACCCCCGTAAACCTAGGCCGAGAAACGAATTCATGAGGTGAGGTGGGAGCGTGGGCGTTCTCCCGTTTCGCGGAAGATCCCTGGACGAACGAAACGAGTTGGCCCGCTTGCTCCAGAGTGCGAAGGCCGGCAACGCAAACGCGCGCAACGAGCTCATCGCCACATACATACCGTTCATTCTGCGCATCGCGTCGCAAACGGCCAAGCGATACATTGATCCGCACGCCGATGACGAGTACAGCGTCTCGTTGGCCGCGTTCAATGAGGCCATTGACCGGTACCAAGACGAGCGGGCGGCATCCTTTCTTACGTTCGCCGAGACCGTGATTCGGCGGCGGCTCGTCGACTTCTTCCGCGCGCAGCGGCAGCATCGAAAGCGCCTGCGCCCGTGGAGCGAGTTCGATCAGTCGGACGAGGACGATCACGTCTCCAATTGGGTCGAGGTCGCGACATCCCTCGCCGAACATCAGCGCCATGAAGAAGCGACGATGCGGGCGTACGAGATCGACGAGTACGCGCGTCGCCTGGAGGAGTTTGGGTTGTCGTTCCGGGAGCTCGTCGAGCTTTCGCCCAAGCACGAGGACGCGCGCCGGAATGCGCTCGTCTGCGCCCACGCCATCGCGTCCGACCCAGAGCTTTTGACCTACGTGTATCGGCGCAAGGCGCTCCCGCTACGCCAGGTGGAGGAGCGGGTGTGCGTGTCACGCAAAACCCTCGAGCGCCAGCGCAAATACATTCTCGCCATGGTCATCTTGTTGTCCGGGGACTTCCCCATGCTGAAGTCGTTTCTCCTCAGGGCGGAAGGGGATTGAAGACATGAGTGTGCGATTTCGGAGCCGCGCTGTGGTGATGGCGTTCGACGGGCATGAGGCCATCGTGCTCACCGGCGATGGGGCCTTTATCCGAGTGGCAAAGTCGCCCGGAATGTCGATCGGGGACGTGATCGACATGCAAGGCGCGGTCCCATCTCCTCGTCCGTGGCGCAGAGCCTTGGCCAAGCGCCGAGTGGCCTTCGGGGCGGTTGCTGCGTCCGTGCTTTGCGCGGCCCTCGCGGTGACCGGCCTGTCCACCATCGGCTTTGGTGCCAGGGCGCAGGCGCTCGTGTCCGTCGATGCCAACGCCGAGTGGAGCCTCGCCGTCGACAAACACATGCGCGTCGTCTCGGCGAGCGCGTACAACGCGGTGGGCCAGTCCGTCCTGGCGCGCGTGCGCGTGAAAGGCGAGCCCTTGTCGCAGGCGGTGAAGTTGCTCGTCGGCCAACTCGCGGCGGAAGGGCAGATGCCGCGCAACGACAGCGTCGTGGTGGCCACGACGTCGCTCGACGGCGGCACAAATCCCGACATCGTGCGGGCCGTGGCGAGCGCCATCCAGGGCGCCACCGAGGGGCAGGGCAACGTGTACAGCATGGCACTCTCCCCTGACGTATGGAAACAGGCCGTCGCGAATCACGTGGCGCCGGCGCAGTACGCGAGCTATCTCCTCGCTCAGGACGTCGGCGTCCACGTTCACCTGAGCGATCTCGCCTCCGCCAATCTGCAGACCGTCGTGGCCCAGGCGCACGACCTGCACACGGCGCTTGAAGGCTTGAACACCGGCAATTACGAGGAAGTGGCGAGCATCGTGGAGGCGGCGCTGAGCCAACCTTTGAATTCGCACAGCGAGCCTCGTTATAATGGGTGATGCTCGTTCGTCTCCAATGGGCATTGCTCTTCGACCCTTGGTCATGCAGAAACACGTGACGAACCGGGCTGTCCCGCGGATGGGACAGCTTTTTCACGTTTTCACCTTGTGAATGGCTGGAGGCAAATTCCTATGCGTGTCGAGGACTTCGATTATGAACTTCCGGAACACCTCATCGCGCAGCACCCGCTGCCGGAGCGCGATCAATCCCGGTTGCTCGTGGTCGACCCGGTCGATCGCGTCGTTTCTCATCGAATCTTTGCCGACATCGTCGACGAGCTTCATCCTGGCGATGTCCTCGTCATGAATGACTCGCGCGTCCTTCCTGCGCGATTGTTTGCCGTCAAGCCTGACACGGGCGGCCGCGTGGAGTTGTTGCTCGTCAAACCCGACGAAAGCCAGCCCAATACGTGGCAATGCCTGGCGCGGCCTGCCAAGCGGTTGCGCGTCGGCCATCGACTGGTGCTCGGCGAAGGCGCTGACCGGGTGGAACTCGAAATCGTCGGAGAAGAAGACGAAGGGATCCGCCTGGTGCGGTTTCTGACGGACGAGGCGGTGACCGACGTGGCGCATCGCTTCGGCGAGGTGCCCCTCCCGCCGTACATCCATGAGACGCTGGAGGACAAGGAGCGGTACCAGACCGTGTACGCGAAGCGCGAGGGCTCGGTTGCGGCGCCGACGGCGGGCCTCCACTTCACCGATCGGCTGCTTCAGCGCCTGCGGGAGAAGGGCGTGCAGCTTTGCCACGTGACCTTGCACGTGGGTATCGGCACGTTCCGTCCCGTGCAGGTGGAGAACGTCGAAGAGCACCGGATGCACAGCGAATGGTACGAGGTGAGTCCGGAGACGGCCGAGATCGTGAACCGGGCCAAGGCGGAGGGCCGGCCCGTGATAGCGGTGGGCACGACGGCCTTGCGCACGCTGGAAGCCGCGGGGCAGACAGGGGTTCTGGAGGCCAAACAGGGCGAGACGGACATCTTCATCTATCCCGGCTTTCAGTTCCGCATCATGGATGGGCTCATCACGAACTTCCACCTGCCGAAGTCGACGTTGTTCATGTTGGTCTGCGCCATCATGGGGACGGACTACGCTAAGGCCGTCTATCGCGAAGCGGTAGAGCGCGAGTACCGCTTTTTCAGCTTCGGCGACGCGATGTTCATCAAGAGGAGGGCAGATGTTGCAGGCACCGGTCAGGTTTGAACTGATCAAGCGCTGTTCCCAAACCGAGGCGCGACGAGGGCGATTGTTCACGCCGCACGGTGTCATTGAGACGCCCGTGTTCATGCCCGTTGGCACGCAGGCGACCGTCAAGACCATGGCGCCGTGGGAGTTGGAGGAACTTGGAGCGGGCATCATCCTCTCAAACACGTATCACCTCCATCTGCGGCCCGGCGAGGATGTCGTCGCGCGCGCGGGCGGGCTCCACGGCTTTATGCAGTGGAAGGGTGCCGTTTTGACGGACAGCGGGGGCTTTCAGGTGTTTAGCCTGGCAAGCCTGCGCAAAATCACCGATGAAGGGGTTCGCTTCCGCTCGCACATCGACGGCAGCCCCCGCTTCTTTTCTCCTGAGACGGTCATGGCCATCGAAAATGCGCTTGGCGCGGATATCATCATGCAGCTCGATGAATGTCCGCCGTATGGCGCGACGAGATCGTACCTGGAGACATCCTTGCAGCGCACGCTTGCGTGGGCGAAGCGGTGCAAGGCGGCGCACGCGCGCCCGGAGGACCAGGCGCTGTTCGGCATTGTGCAGGGCGGAGAACACTTGGATTTGCGCCGGAGGGCGGTGGAGGAGCTGGCGGAACTCGATTTGCCCGGCTACGCCATCGGTGGGCTGAGCGTCGGGGAGCCAAAGCCTCTCATGTACGAGATCCTCGGCCACGTCGCTCCGCTCATGCCTCGGGACAAGCCGAGATACCTCATGGGGGTGGGAAGTCCGGACGATTTGTTGGAGGGCGTCGAGCGCGGCGTGGACATGTTTGACTGCGTGCTTCCCACGCGAATTGCCCGCAATGGCACGGTGTTCACGTCTGCGGGCAAGGTCGTGATGAAACACGCCAAATATCGGGAGGACTTCGGCCCCATCGATCCGGCCTGCTCGTGCAGGGTGTGTCGCACGTTTTCCCGGGCGTATATCCGGCACCTGTTGAAGGCAGACGAAATTCTCGGCGTGCGGTTGACCACGTATCACAATGTGCACTTTTTGCTCAACCTGATGAGGGAAATAAGAAAGTCCATCGAAGAGGACAGGTTTTTGGCGTTCAAGCGCGAATTCTACGATAGGTACGGTTATACATCCGAGCGAGAGGACGTGTGAGTTTGAAGGGAAGCAGCAGCATTCTGTTCTTGATTCTCCTGGTGGTGGTCTTCTACGTGCTGATCCTCCTGCCGCAGCGCCGGCAGCAGAAGACCCGTGCGGAGATGATGAAGAAACTTGGGCCGGGCGCGCGTGTCATGACGGCGGCCGGCTTGTACGGCGAGATCGTGCAGATGCAAGGCGATATTGCCATCGTGCGCATCGCCGACGGCGTCGAGGTGGAAATGGATCAGCGGGCTATCGTGCGCGTGGTCGAGGAGGGTCCGGCGCCCGAAGCCGAGGAGGCGGTGGACGAGGCGGACGAAGACGAGGACGAGTCCCTGAACGCAGGGCACACGCACGCGGACGAAGCCGCCGAATCGGACGCGGATCCCTCGGAGGCGTCGCGTGAGTTCGACGAACACAGGCGGGAGCACGGCGGGCAGATGTGACGCCATGGGGGAGGCCGGTCGCCTGACGAGCGGCCTCCTGTCAGGGGCATCAGGAGCGAGTCCACGCATTGCCCATCACGCCGCCGAACGCGCCGATGACGGACATGAGGAGAATGCGAAACAGGCCGCTTGCGTCAAAGGTGAACGTGTTGTCGACGACGAGGCCAATCGCCACCATGAGGATCGCGTAGATGAGGCCTGTGGCGCCGCCGTGAAACCAACCGTGCCCCTGGGCTTGGCGCGCGGCCGCAATGGCGCCCCACATCACCGCGATGCAGTGGACGACGTAAGCCGCTGTCGTGATTCGCTCCGGGCTCCACTCGCCATAGTGCGCCATCAGAAAGACGACGAGTGTACCGCAAAGTGCAATGCAGAGGCTCCAAACGATGCCGTAGACGACGGGAATGGCGCGCAGGACATCGAACCGCTGGCCTTCGTTCCATCTCGACACGGGAATCACTCCTGGTACAAGTTTCTCTACACGATATTCGGCGAGATCCGGAATTATGATCTTGTCCGCTGAGATATGAACTGTTTATACTGGAAACTTGAAGAATTCGAACGGGCGCGGGTTGGGGTGGGGGTGTCGGTATGGCGGAAGGCATACCGCTCAAGCGACAAACCTGGTACAGTCTAATGGTCGGGATCGTCGGGTGTGGCGTGGTGCTCGTAGGGCTCCCAGACCTTCGCAACACGAACGCGTGGTTCTTGGTCGTCATGTTGGCGCTCGCGTGTTTGATCGAGGCCATGCCAGTGCCACTGAGGTTGGGATCCGCGAGTTTGACACCAGCTGTGCTCTTCTCGTACGTGGCGCTGAACGGGCGAGAGGAGGCCATGCTGTGCGCCATCGCGGCCGCATTCGTTCCGGCCGTGCGCCGACATTGGGACTTGGAAGCGGTATTCTTCAACGCTGGCCAGTACGCCCTCTCCGCCTTCGCCATGTGGTGGCTGCTTCATTTGTGCGCCGCGCTTCCCATGTCGCGCATCGACGCGTACGAGGTGGGTTGCCTCGTCCTGTCGGCTGCGCTGTTCCTCGTGGTCAATCACGCCTTCGTGCAAATCCTTCAGTGGCTGCGCGGCACGCTTTTGTGGTCGGCCGTGTGGGCCGCTCTGCTCACGGACTTGATCAATTTGGCGCTGTGCATCCCGTTCGCGCTCCTCGTCGTCATGCTCCATGCGACAAGCGCGTGGCTGGCGCCCGTCATGCTGCTGCCGCTCTTGATGCTCGCCTACATGCTGCGGTCCCACCGGCAGGCCATGGACCTCCAGGAGATTCACGAGTCTCTCGCCAAACTGGCCACCGAATTTGACATGCAGGAGATCGCGTTCGAGGCGGCGCACCTCGCGCGGCGGATGACGTTCGCCGACTGCGTGGCCGTCTTTGTCATCGACAGCCGCGAGTGTCTCGTGCCGGCCGCGGTCTACCCGAAGTCGTATGAGCCGGAGTTCTCGTTCGAGGGCTGGCCGGAATCGGAAGGCGGCGTCATCTGGAAGACCATCCACCAGCGCGATCACGTCATCGTCCCAGACGTCCGCAAGGACCCGCGCGTGCGCTTTCTCGGGGAGACGGTCACCTTCATGAGCATGGCCATTTTTCCGATGCACGCGCATCAAAAAGCCCACGGCGCCATTGTTTGTTACGCCAGGAGGCCGAAAGCGTTCACGCACGTGCACGAGTACATGGACGCCCTCGCGAGCCAGGTGTCGGTGTTGCTCGAGAACGCCAAACTGTACCGGGAACTTCAGGATCGCTCGTTTCGGGACGAGGCGACTGGTCTCTTAAACTATCGCTATTTCTACGAGGAACTGTCGCGGCGCGTCCGGACGTCGCTCCAAGAACATCGCCCTGTCTCGGTGCTCATTGTGGACGTCGACTTCTTTAAGCGGTTTAACGATACGTACGGCCACCTGGCTGGCGACGTGGTGCTCCGCGAGGTCGGCCGGATCCTCGAGCGCCATGCGGCGCCGGATGGCATTGCGGCTCGCTATGGGGGCGAGGAGTTTGCGGTTCTCGTGTGGGCGAGCGCAAACGAGGCGTATGCCATCGGGGAGGCGATTCGCCAGGACGTGGCCAAGCTCGCCGTCGACTTTGAGGGTTACCACCTGCAGGGCATCACGGTCAGCGTCGGGATGGCGACGTGCCCGGATCACAGCGAGTCGGATCGCGATCTCCTCGTGAAGGCGGACAGCGCCATGTACTGGGGCGCCAAGCAGCGCGGGCGGAATCGCACGGCGATGTACGCGCCCGAGTTTGATACGCAGCTGTTCGTCGATCCGCTCACGAGCCTCTACACGCATCACTTCGTCAACATTCGCGTTCGAGACGAAATGGCCCATGGCACCACCTGCTGGGGCGTGATTTGCCTGGATCTCGTCCACTTCAGCGAAATCAATGCGGTCTATGGATTTGAAGCGGGCGACGAGGTGCTGCGCCAGGTCGGCGTCGTCATTCGCCAGGTTTTGCGCCACTCGGAGCTCGCCTGCCGGTACGGGGGCGACGAGATCGTCATCATTATTCCCAACGTGTCGGACCTGGAGCTCTCGGGGATCTGTCGCCGCGTGACGCAGTCGCTTGAGCAGCATCCATTCCGGGTGGCGGACCAGACGACGAGCATTCGCGTCGCATCCAGTATAGCGGTCTACGACGTCGTCCAGGACGGCGCGGACTTGTTCAACCGCATCGAGGAATTGTTCGCGCGCTTGCACGGCGCGGTCGAGCTCGGCGAATCGGAGCCGTCCTCGCGAAGCTGAGCGGCATGGATCCCCCTCTTCTCCGGGCATACTGCCTGGGTGAGGAGGGGCCTTGATTCATGCCGCACATACCGCTCTGGCAGTTTCCGCTGCGCGCCTTGGTTCTCTACCTCATGGTGATGGTGGCGCTGCGCATCATGGGCAAGCGCGAGATCGGCCAGCTTTCTGTGTTCGATCTCGTGGTGTCCATCATGATCGCGGAGTTATCGACCCTGCCGATGGAGGACCGCAGGGTGCCCATCTGGGAGGCGGCTCTTTCCATCGGATCGCTCGTGCTGTTTCAACTCGTGGTGGCCGTTCTGCAGATGAAAAGCCACCGCTTTCGCCACTGGATCGAAGGCGAGCCGTCGGTCCTGATCGCCCACGGCCGCATCTGCGATCGCGAAATGAAGCGCATCCGCTACACGGTGCACGACCTCCTGACCCAGTTGCGCGAGCAAGGCTACGCCGACGTGGCGGACGTCGAGTTCGCCATCCTCGAAACGTCGGGGCAGCTGAGTGTCGTGCCGAAGCCGGAGGCGCGTCCCATCACGGCGCGCGATCTCGGCGTTCGGGCGGAGGACAGTGGCCTTTCCCTCACGGTGGTTGTGGACGGCAAGCCCGTGCGGAAAGCGCTTGAACAGCTCGGACAGGATGAAGCGTGGTTGCGCGAGGCGCTTCGCCAGAGGGGATACCAGCTGGAGCGCGTCTTTTACGCCCGAGTCAACGGGCGCGGCGAGTGGTGGATCGATGAAAAGGACGAGGCGCCGCGCTCAAATGGCGAAGGGAAGATGGCGGACGACGGCCGCGAGCCACGGCCCCACTTTAGGCACGCGCTCGATGGCGCGCGACGTGAGCACCCGCAGGGAGCAGAGCAGCGCAAAGTACAGCAGGAGTCCGCCGACGATGGCGAGCAAGAGCGCTGATCCCGGCAATGCGGGCCCTTTTCGGAAGGTGATGGCGAGCATGTAGGCGAGCATGGCGGCCGACGCGATGCCGATGCGGACGATGGAGGTCGTGCGCATTTGGAAGCCCACTTCGCGCACCACCGCGACGAGGTGGAGGACCGCCGTGAGCGTGAAGGACAACGCGGTCGCGATGCTCACGCCGAGGATGCCGAGCGATGGCCGCGTCGCGAGCGCCAGAATGACGCCAAGCCGCACCAATCCGCCGACAATGGAGTTCACCATGGCTGTGCCCGCCCGGTTGAGCCCTTGCAGGATCCCCGTCAAAGGTGCCTGCAGGCAGAGGAGAAACACGAAGGGCGCCATGATGGCGAGCATCGGCCCGACCCCTGCGTCCCCGTAGATGGCGCGCGTGAGCGGCGCCGCGAAAAACGTGAACACAATCGAAGCCGGGAAGGACACCATGGCCGTGACCGTGATACTCTGGGACAGGCGGTGGCGAATGCGCTCCACGTTCCCAGACGCCTGCGCTTCCGCCACGGCCGGTACCAAGTTGGTGGCGAGGGACGACGTGACGACGGTCGGGAAGACCAACAGCGGGATCGCCATGCCCGAATAGGCGCCGTACAGAGCGGTTGCCTCCTTGAGTGGAACGCCCGCGGCGGCCAGCGCGCGCAAGACGAGGATCGGTTCCGCAGCAGACATCAACGACCAAATGAGGCGACTCGCGGTGACGGGCAGGGAGAGTTGGGTGATGGCTCGCACCGTGGCGCGCATGGGCTCGGACGTGCGGACGTACGCGGGCTCTGGAACAATCTGCGCCATGCGCGCCCGCCTCCGCTGTTGCCAGACGAGAAACAACAGGCCCGAGAGTTCGCCGAGGACCATGCCGATCATCGCCGCCATCGCGGCATACGCGAGCGAAAAGCGCACGAAGTAGGCCGCCAGACCCCAGATGCTGACGATGCGCACCGACTGTTCTAAAATCGACGCCCAGGCGGTCGGTGACATATCCTGAATTCCTTGAAAGTAGCCTCGGTACAGGCTGGCCACGGCGATCACGCCGACAACCGGGATCATCGCAAGATAGGTGGGGTAGGCTCTCGGATCGGTGAGCCAGTACTGGGCGACGACGTGCCTGAACGCGTACATCAGGCCCATACAAAGCGCGGCGGCGCTCAGCACGCAGGCCGACGAAATGCGCATCACGCGCCGGATCCGATCCGCGTCGCGTTTGGCGACGGCCTCGGCGACCAGCTTGGCGATGGCCAGAGGAAAACCCATCGTCACCAAGGTGAGCGCGAGCCCCAAAATCGGAAACACAATCTGAAACAAGCCCATGGCCTCGGCGCCAATCAGGCGGGTCAACACGATGCGGTATATAAAGCCCATGATGCGCGTGACGATGCCAGCGATCATGAGAATGAGTGCGCCCTGCAAAAACGTCTGGCGGCTCAAACCGAGTTCCCTCCTGTCCGTGACCCTACGCTATTCCGTATGCCGAGCCCTGCATCTGTAGTCCACTTTTCAGGACAAACAGGATTTTCGAATCGGGAGATGGAATTGTTATTCGGCACGCATCGGAGGGATGCCGGTGGACGATCCGTTGATGCAACCGGAGATTCGGCCTTATGCCGACCAGGTGAGGTTCTTGTGCGAAGCGAAGGTGGAGGAGTTTCGCCTCATGGGCTACGACTCCATTGACGCAGACGCCTTTTGGGCGTACATCTGCTCCACATTGCCGAAGCCGCTGGCGCTTTATCGGTTGGTGGACGCCATCCTCTCGGCCAAACCGAACGACTATATGACGTATGTCACGCTCGGGGCACTGCGCGGCGATATCGAACGGTCGGAGGACGTTTGACGTCGAAAAACGTCGATCGGTATACTGATTCATGTTATGCACGAGGAAGCGGCGGACAAGGAGGACATGCGATGAAATGGGGGCGCCTCTTGGCGTTTCTCGCGATGGTGGCTGTCGTGATCGGCCTCACCATCAGCACAGGTCCAAACATATGGAAGTCAATACCTCTCGGGCTCGACCTGAAAGGCGGCGTGGATCTGTTGTACGCCGTCGATACGCCAAAGGGCCATCCTCTGGACAACACGGGTAAGGCCGCGCTCGTGCGCGCCATCGAGATGCGTGTGAACTCGCTCGGCGTGTCTTCGCCCATCATTCAGCTCGAGGGTCGCAATCAGCTCGGACAAGATCAGATCCGCGTGGAAGTCGCTGGCGTGAAGAACCAGCAGGAGGCTGTCAATGTCATTGGGGCCACGGCGCAGCTGACTATCTATGGAAGCGCCAAAATCGACCCCAAGACGGGCAAAGTGGTTCCCGTCGGTCCGCCGCTCGCCACGGGTGCGGATCTGAAGTCCAACGCCCACTGGGTCGTGGACCAACAGACGGGACAAAACGCCGTCGCGATCGAGTTTAAGAACGCCAATTTGTGGACGAGCATCACGAAGCGGTACCTGCAGAAACCGATTTACGTCTTTCTCAACGGTCAGCTGCTGACGAACCCGGTCATCGAGCAGGTGATGTACACCGGGCAGAGCGAAATCTCCGGCGGCAATCTGACCACGCCGCAAGCGTGCATGGACCTCGCCAATGAGCTCAACGCGGGCGCGCTCCCGTACCCGCTCACTTTGGAAAGCGAGACGAGCGTCGGTCCGACACTCGGCGCCACGAGTTTGCACCGGACGTTGATCGCGGGCGTCATCGCCGTGGTGCTGATCTTCGCCTTCATGATCGCGGCGTATCGCATGGCCGGCCTCATCGCGGATATTGCCCTGGTGGCCTATGGATATCTCACGCTCCTGACCTTCGCCGGGCTGCACGTCGTGCTGACGCTGTCAGGGCTTGCGGCCTTAATTCTCGGCGTCGGGATCGCCGTCGACGCGAATATCATCACGTATGAGCGAATTAAAGATGAGGTCCGGAATGGCCGCAGCCTGCGTTCGGCGGTGCGCATCGGCAACAAGAACGCGTTTCGCACCATCGTGGATTCCAACGCGACCACCTTCATCGCAGGCCTCATCATGTACATTTTCGGCGGCGAGGGCGATGTCCGTGGGTTTGCCGTGGCGCTCATGGTGGGCATTATCGTGAGCCTGTTGACGGCCGTCCTCTTTGCCCGGGCAATGCTGTTGACGTTCACCGCGTCGCAGGCGGTCAAGAACCCGTGGTGGTACGGCGCGCCGAGAGGGGTGGTGAAGAACCGTGAAGCCAAGGTTTGACATCGTTCGAGCGAGCCGCTGGTTCTTTCTTCTTTCGGGCGCCATCACCGTCGCCGGGGTCATCGTGTTTGCCCTGTTCGGGTTCAACCTCAGCACTGATTTTAAGTCCGGTTCCGAGGTGCAGTTCGAGCTGAATCAGCGCGTGCCCGAGGCCCGGGTGCGGCAAATGTTTGCCTCCATCGGTCTGCCGCTCGGCGACACCAGCCTGACCGTGGGCGGGATTCAGCAGAACGTCGTCATGGTCACGTTGCCCGAGCAGCTGACCGCGAAACAAATCAGCGAGATTCAGGCGGCGGAACACCGGTTTTTCCCGGGGGCCAAGCAGGACATTCAGGTGAACTCGGTCGATCCGTTCGTGGCCGAGCAGACGGCGCGCAAGGCCGTGTACGCCGTTTTGGCCGCGGCTGCCTGCATCGTCGTGTACATCGCCATTCGCTTCGAGTTCCGCTTCGCCATCTCGGGTATCATCGCCCTGTTGCACGACGCCTTCATTGTGCTGGCCGCGTTCGCGCTGCTTCGCCGCCAGGTTGACCTGACGTTTGTCGCGGCACTGCTCACCATCGTGGGCTACTCGATCAACGATACCATCGTCATCTTCGACCGCATCCGCGAGAACCTCAAAATCGACAAGCCGGAAACGGTCGAGGAACTGCGCGCGGTCGTCAACAAGAGCCTCTGGCAGGTGATGAACCGGTCCATTCGAACCGTTCTCACCGTGCTCATCGCCGCCGTCATTCTCTACTTCTTTGGCGGCATCTCGATTCGCAACTTCACGTTTGCGCTCATCATCGGGCTCGTGAGCGGAGCGTATTCCTCCATCTTCATCGCGAGCCCCATATGGGTGGCTTGGCGATCCCGCTCGATGAAGAAGGGGCCGGAAGGACGCGAAGCGGCGCCGGTTTCCGAGTGAAGACAGGGGAGCGCAGGATACGACGCGCTCCCCTGCTTCATCAGCCCGGGATGAAAGGATTCGATGGTGATGGCTCGTGACCAATCAGCTTGACCGGCGGGGTTCCGTGCTGAGCTACGTGAACGCCGTCTTGAATGTCCTTCTGGCGTTTGCCAAGGGCATCATCGGCATCATGGCGCACAGCGAGGCACTGATTGCCGATGCCGTACACTCGGTGTCCGATCTCATTGGCTCCGTCGCGGTCATCGTCGGCCTGCGCATTGCCCGCAAGCCTCCGGACGAGGACCACCCGTACGGACACGGGAAGGCGGAACTCATCGCCTCGATCTGCGTGAGCGTCCTGCTGATTGCGGCGGCCATCGAGGTGTTTTACTCGTCGGTGTCCTCCTTTTTTCACAGCCCTCGCGCGCCGGAGTGGGTTGCGGCCGTCATGGCGTTCATCGCCGTGGTTGTCAAAGAGGTGCTGTACCGCTATAACGTCAGGCTCGGCAAGCGGCTCCAGTCGAAAAGCCTGTTGGCGCAGGCATCCGACCATCGGGCGGACGTCTATTCGTCGCTCGCCGCCCTCATCGGCATCGTGCTCGCGGTTGTCGGGCAGCGGTTCGGCATCCGATGGCTGATGTACACCGACGCCGCGGCCGGGATTTTCGTGGCCGCCCTGGTCCTCAAGATGGCCATCGAAATCGCGAAGGAGGCCCTGGAAATCCTCATGGACCGGGTGGTCTTGGCCGAAGAGGCCCTTCAGCCGTACCGGCGAGAGGTCATGCGCGTGCCCGGAGTCCGGGCCATCGACGACCTCCGCGTGCGCGATCACGGCCAGTACGTGATCGTCGACATCGAAATTGCCGTCGATGCCGACATCACGGTGCTCGCCGGTCATGACATCGCCGCCGCCGTCCGAGACCGACTGCGTGAGAAGTTCGATCGCGTCCAGGACGTGTTCGTTCACGTGAACCCGTTTGACCCGCGTGAGCGACATCACGATCGTGAGAGGGGGCGCCGGGGATGAAGGAAGCGCTCTGGCGGGCTGCGGCCGTGACCGATGTCGCCGGGCGGCTGTCCGCCGCCCTCGGCATGCCGCTCCGCGTCGCCCGCCTCCTCGCTGCACGAGGTTATCGCGATCCCGACGCCGTTCGCCGCTTGCTCACGGTGGACACGCCGTGGAGTCATCCGCTGGACTTCACCGACATGGAGCGAGCCTGTGAGCGCATCACGCGCGCCGTGCGTGAGCGTGAGAGGATCGCGATCATCGGCGATTACGACGTGGACGGCGTGAGTTCGGCGGTGATTCTCACGACCGCACTCGAAGCGCTTGGCGCGGTGGTGACCTGCCACATTCCCGAACGCGTTTCCGATGGCTACGGATTCTCTCTTCGTTTATTGGAGACGGCGAAGCGGGCAGGCGCCAGACTCATCGTCACCGTGGACAACGGCATACGCGCCCGTGAAGCTGTGGTGGCCGCGTTGGAAGCGGGCCTCGACGTGATCGTCACCGATCACCACGAGCCGGGTGACGAGCGCTTGCCCGAGCGCGTCCCGGTGCTGCACTACACCCGCCATCGCGATCCGGCCTCGGCCAAGCGGGGCTGCGGGGCATTTGTGGCGTGGAAGCTCGCTTCGCATCTGCTGGACCGCGCGGGACGCGGAACCGACCGCGCCCTGCGAGGTTGGCTCCTCGGCCTCGCGGCGCTCGGCACGCTGGCCGACATGATGCCCCTCGTGGGGGAAAACCGGAGGCTTGTACGCGAAGGCATGGAGGCGCTGTCGACAGGCGGGACCACAGGTTGGCGGGTGCTCTGCAGAAGTGCTCGCGTGAATCCAGCGTCCTTGGGGGCGTCCGATGTGTCTTGGCGCCTCGTGCCCAGGTTGAACGCGGCAGGCCGGATGGCACACGCCGATGTGGCCTATCGCCTGTTGCGATCCGACGACGAGGCGGAAGCCAGGCAGCTTGTCGAAGACATCGAGACACTGAACGCCGCGCGCAAAACCGCCGTGGACGAGGCCTTCGCCGAGGCGGTGCGCCTCGTGGAACAGGAAGGTCGTCCCCATCCACCGGCCATCGTGATCGCGGGCGCTTGGCCGCTCGGCGTGGTCGGGCTGGTGGCCGCTCGGCTGGCTCAAACGTTCGATGTACCGGCCATCGCGCTTGCGGATCTGGGCGACGGCATGCTGCGGGGGTCGGGCCGAGCGCCGGGCGGCGTGTCCATGCTCGGCCTCTTGGAGCAATGCGCGGATTGGATGGACCACTTTGGGGGACACGACGCCGCGGTGGGATGTGGGCTGGAGGCGTCGCGGCTTGCCGGCTTTCGCGCGGCGTTGGTTGCGGCTGCGTCCGCCGCGCGCGAAGCGGGCAGCGAGCAGAGGTCGCCCGTGCCCATGGCCGACGACTATTTGATGCTGTCCGAGCCCGCGGACGAGCTGCTCGCTTGGCTTGAGCGGCTCGCGCCCTTTGGACCCGAGCACGAGCCGTTCCGGTTCTTCGTGGGACCGGTCGAGATCGTGAAATGTCAGCCGATGGCGAGCGGCGAGCACCTCAGACTGACGCTGGCCGAGGGAGATGCGCGCCAAGAAGCCGTCTGGTTTCGCGCGCCACAGCCTTTCCCCGGCGCCCAGGGCGGACTGTGGGCCTTTGTCGCGGAGCTTGTCCCGAACGCCTGGCGCGGGGCGGTTCGCCCCCAACTTCGCATCGAGCGCGGCTACCAGGTGCCGCGGGCCGTATCGAGGGAGGCGTTCGCACGGGTGTTCAGGGCGCTGCGCGAGGGCCCATGCACCCTCGACGCCCTGCGCGAGCGCGTGACCGCCGTCTCGGGCGATCTCGCCTCTTTGCTTCCTGCGATTCTGGCGACCTTTGTCGAACTTGGATTTGCCGCCTGCGAAGGTGGCTTGTATCATGTGATTGCAAGCCCAAAGCGCGATCTGCGGGATTCGCTTGCGTATCAGGCGCTGGTGCGTCAATCCCTGCGGCCGATTGGCGACAGGGCCAATTGAACGCGCGGAAGAGGAGAGAACGAATTGAACGATCATTACCGGACGTGGATTCGAGACATCCCAGATTTCCCAAAGCAGGGGATTCTGTTTCGGGACATCACGCCGCTTTTGGGCAACGGACCGGTGTACCGAGACGCGATTGCCGCAATCGCGGCCGCAGCTCGCGCGTGGCAGCCGGAGTTGATTGTGGGACCGGAGGCGCGCGGATACGTCGTCGGCGCACCGCTCGCGGTCACGCTTGGCCTTGGGTTTGTGCCGGTGCGCAAACCGGGCAAACTGCCGTATAAGACGGTGAGTGTCGAATACGCGCTCGAGTACGGCACAGACCGTTTGGAAATTCACGCCGACGCGATTCGCCCGGGCCAGCGGGTGGTGGTGGCCGACGATTTGTTGGCGACCGGAGGGACGATGCGAGCGACGATGGACCTCGTCGAGAAGCTTGGCGGCGTGGTCGTCGGCGCGGCCTTCCTTATCGAATTGAAACCCCTTCGCGGCCGTGATAGGCTTGGCGATATACCCGTGTACACGCTCGTTCAGTTTGACGACTGAGAGAGCTGGAAGGAGGTGAGCGGCTGTGGCTGTCGAGACGGAAGAAAAGACCATTGATGGTTTGTGCCAGAAGCTGGAGTCGTATATGAGCCCGGAAGACATCGCCGCGGTGCGCCGCGCGTACGAGTTTGCGTATAAGGCGCACCAAGGGCAGACGCGGCTGTCTGGCGAGCCGTACATCAGTCATCCGCTCGCCGTCGCCTACATCCTCGCCGACCTTCGCCTCGACGCTGCGGCGATCATGGCCGGGCTGTTGCACGACGTGGTGGAGGACACGTCGGTGAGCGACTCGGCCCTCGTGCAGACGTTCGGCACGGAAGTCGCGAGTCTGGTGGACGGAGTCACGAAGTTAAAGCGCATCAAGTTCGACTCGCGCGAGGAGCAGCAGGCGGAAAATTTGCGCAAGATGTTCATGGCGATGGCGCGCGACATTCGGGTTCTCATTATCAAGTTGGCTGATCGCCTACACAACATGCGCACGCTGAAGTATCAAAGTCCCGAGACGCAGATTCGCAAGGCTCGTGAGACGCTGGAGATTTTCGCGCCTCTTGCACACCGTCTCGGCATTAACACCATCAAGTGGGAACTCGAGGACCTCTCGCTCCGTTATCTGAATCCCCAACAGTACTATCGCATTGTCAACCTCATGGCTCGGAAGCGGCAGGAGCGAGAACAATACATTGAGGGCGTGATGGCGGTTTTGCGCGAGAAGCTCGCGGAACTCCATTTGAAGGCCGACGTGAGCGGGCGCGCCAAGCACATCTACAGCATTTACCGCAAGATGGTCACCCAGCATAAGGAGTTTAACGAAATTTACGACCTTTTCGCCATCCGCATCATCGTGGAAAGCATCAAGGATTGTTATGGGGCGCTCGGCGTGGTGCACACCATGTGGAAGCCGATGCCTGGGCGATTCAAGGACTACATCGCGATGCCGAAGGCGAACATGTATCAGAGCCTTCACACCACGGTGATTGGCCCGAACGGCGAGCCGCTCGAGATTCAGATTCGCACCTGGGAGATGCATCAGACCGCGGAATACGGCATCGCGGCCCACTGGGTGTATAAGGAATCTGGCTCGAAGCGCGTGGAGGACGATTTTGCCAAAAAGCTCGCCTGGTTTCGCGAAGTTCTCGAGTGGCAGCAGGACTTCCGCGACGCCCAGGAGTTCATGGAGACGCTCAAAATCGATCTGTTTTCGGATCAGGTCTTCGTCTTCACGCCAAAGGGAGACGTCATCGAGCTGCCTGCGGGATCCGTGCCCATCGACTTCGCGTACCGCATTCACACGGACATCGGCAACCATTGTATCGGCGCGAAGGTGAATGGCAAGATGGTGCCGCTCGACTACCGGTTGCGCACCGGGGATATCGTCGAGATCATCACCAGCAAACATTCGTACGGGCCGAGCTGGGACTGGTTGAAAATTGTGCAGACGTCCCAGGCGAAAAGCAAGATCCGGCAATGGTTTAAGAGAGAAAAGCGAGAAGAAAACGTCGCCCGAGGCAAGGAGCTCATCGAGCGAGAAATCGCCAGGCAGCGATTCGAAGTCAAGCAGCTCATGACGCAGCAGGCCATGGCCGAAGTGCTGCAGAAATTCAACTTCGCGCGGGAAGACGATTTGTTCGCCGCGGTCGGATACGGCGGCCTTGGGCCGTCGCAGGTGGTGACGCGCCTGATCGAGATTTTCCGGCGCACTCAAGGGGAGAAGCCGCCGGAGACCGTGACCATTCAGAAGGGTACGGCGAAGCCAGCCGAGATGGGCGTGCGCGTGCGCGGGGTGGACAACATTCTCATCCGGTTCGCGCGCTGCTGCCATCCCGTGCCGGGTGACGAGATCGTCGGTTTTGTGACGCGCGGGCGAGGGGTGTCGGTGCACCGCCGAGATTGTCCGAACGTCGCGGCGATGGAGGAGAGCGGGGCGCGGACGCTCGAGGTCGAGTGGGCGACGGATAAAGAGTGGTCGTACAACGCGGAAATTGAGGTGACGGCCATGGATCGGCACGGGCTCGTTAACGAGGTGTTGAACGCCGTCGCCGAGACGAAGACGGACATCACGGCTGTGAGCGCGCGCGCCGACGCGAAAAAGATCGCCCACATTCACATGAGCATCCGCATCCGCAATCTGGATCATCTGCGGACGGTGGTGGAGCGATTGAAGCGGATCAAAGACATTTACAGCGTGAGGCGGATGATTCAATGAGAAAGGAGATGGCCCATGCGGTTGGTGGTGCAGCGGTCCGGCCCGGCCAGGGTCCGGGTGGAAGGTGACGTCGTCGGCGAGATCGACTTTGGCCTGGTGGTGCTCGTCGGCGTGGGAAAGGACGATGGCGACGAGGATGCCGCGTATCTCGCCGACAAGGTCGCTCATCTGCGCGTATTCCCTGACGCGGACGGAAAGCTGAACCTCGACGTGCGGGACGTCGGAGGGGCCATCCTGTCCGTAAGCCAGTTCACCCTGTATGGGGACGCACGAAAAGGGCGCCGGCCCAGCTATGCGGATGCGGCGCCGCCCGAGGTGGCGGGGCGACTGTACCACGCCTTCAACGACCGCCTTCGCGAGAAGGGGCTCAAGGTCGAGACGGGCCAGTTTCGCGCCATGATGCAGGTGGAGCTGGTCAACGACGGACCGGTCACGATTTTGCTCGACAGCAAGCGGCTTTTCTAAAGCCCCCGGTCCCCCTGTCCGCGAGCCCCTGTTCCGCCGACTCGTGCGCGGTGTGGTACGATGTGGCGCGCATTCCCGCCGGCACTGTGCGTGACACTAGCGCCAGAGGGGGGATGCGGAATGTTCATCGACACGTTCGAGCGCGATCCCGACGAGGGTGAAATCCACGCGTATCACACGTGCTTCGCGTGCGGGCACGTCATCCCGTTTGCGGGTCACATGTTTGGCGGGATCGTCCTGTCGCACGGCAACGAGGTCGATGCCACCGTGACGGTGACCGGCGTGAAAGGCCCCTATGTGGAGATGTCGATTCAGTTGCAGTGCCCGCGGTGTCACGCGGTGAACGCATTCACCGCGCTGCATCACCGCTAGGCCGCGATCACCCGCGGCCCACGCGCGACAAGGCCTGACGGCGCGCCTCGAGGTAGGCGCTCCACAAGTTGGGCCACGTGTCGCGGCACTCACCCCACCCCATGACGACCGAAACGTATGGGGAGCCCAGACGAGTGTTCCTCACTTCCACCACCCTCAGGTGTACGCGCAATTGCTCCAAAAAGGTGATGAAGGACCCATCCTCTCCGTTCAAGGACAGCAGCAGGAATTCACCCGCGTCCATGCGAATCATCGGGGCGCCGGGCGAGCCGTACGTGTGCCACAGATGACCGACCTGTTGCGCGATTCGCTCCGCCTCGGCGGGCGGCCATTCGGCAATCGGCTCGACGCGCAACACAGAAGCCGTCACGTGGGTGAAAGGCTGGTAGGGCCGACGCATCGCGCGCGAGAGGAACCAAACCGGATCATCCGCACAAAGCCACTCTGCGAGAAATGCGCGGTGGAACATGCACGTCCGCGCGTCGCACAGCGCGTCATAGAGCGCACGGTCCCGCTGATAGGCCGTCCACGCCACGTCCTCAATCCGCAGCGCCACCTCCGTCAGCACCTGGCGATCGGCGTCCGTGTAGACGCGCTCCAGCGCGGATTGCACCGTGAGGATGCCAAACGGTTGGCCGAGGTGTACGAGCGGGACGCGCAGCACCGAGCGGATGCCGTCCGCGGCGAGCCGGTCGTCTTCGTCAAACTCCGGCCGGCTCAGGATATCCGGCGAATTCATCGCGACGCCCGCCCGCGTGACCATGGGTGCCGCGCTCGAGCTCACCGGCACGAGTGTTCCCACAGGGCGAGCCGGGATTTCATCGCGCAACGACACCTCGCACACATCGACAAACGGCGCGCCATCTTGCCACCACTCCATGCTCAAGCGGTCCAGAGGCACGTGGGGCGCAATGCTGTCCGCGAGATACGACGCGAGCTGCCGCCAGTCGGGAAGGCGCTTGGCGTCCAGGTACAGGCGATCCAGCCACGTCGGCTCGGTGTGAATCTCGCCCACGCGATCCGGCTGGGGCGCGCGCGGCTGGAGCTTCGCCACAAACGCCGAAAGCTGAAACGAAGAGGGCGGCACGGGCGCGCCGAACAGGAAGCCCTGGATCTCGTCGCACCGGTTCTCCCGCAGGAAATCAAATTGCTGGAACGTTTCGACCCCTTCCGCCACAACGCTGAGATTGAGCGACTTGGCCAAGGAGATAATCGCGCCGATGATCGGCGTCTGATTGACAGCGCTCTGGATGCCGGCCGTAAACGTGCGGTCGATTTTGAGCGTGTGGACCGGAAATTGAATGAGGTAGTTCAGCGACGAGTAGCCCACGCCGAAATCGTCCAGCGCGATGCGCACGCCGATCTTTCGCAGTTCCTGAAGCACATGTACGGCGCGATCGACGTCGCACATCGCCGTGCGCTCCGTAATCTCGAGCTCGATGAGCTGCGGATCCATGCCCGTTTCCGCCAAACACGTCTGCACCAACTGCGGAAAGCCGTCCTGCATGAACTGGCGGCTCGAGACGTTCACACTGATGCGCACCCGGTATCCCTGCTTCATCCAACTCGCACCTTGCTCGCACACCTTGCGCAGCACGTAGGCGTCGATGGGCAGGATGAGGTCACTCGATTCGGCCACCGGAATAAACGCCTGTGGCGGAATGTGCCCGAGTTCCGGGTGCGTCCAGCGGCACAGGGCCTCCGCGCCCACCACCTGCATGGACCGCGTGTGGATCTTCGGCTGATAATGGATTTCGAGTTCCCCGTTCTGCAACGCCTGCCTCAGCATGGTCTCCACCAAGAGCGGCGGAAGCCCGTCGTCCTTCTCCATCAGGCCGCGATCACGGCGCACCTGATTCGAACCCAGCCGCTTGGCCGTGCGCATGGCCTCGTCCGCCCGGCGCAGGAGCTCGTCGGCGTGGGTGTCCGTGCCGCCTTCCGCCACGCCCACACTCGCGGTGACGATCACGTCCATGCCGCCGACAGCGTGTGGCTCAGCGACAGCCGCCCTCAGAAGCTCTGCGATGTGGTCCGCCTTGGCCGCGTCGTCGTCGAACAGGGCCACCGCGTACTCGTCTGCGCTCAGGCGGCTCGCCACGCCCGTCTCCGGAATCCTGCGGGTGATGCGCAGCGCGGTGTTGCGGAGAATGGCGTCTCCATCCGCAAAACTCAGATGAGCATTGATCAAGCGGAACCGGTCGAGGTTCAGCACGATGATGGCAGTGCGCGAAGCTTCCTTCATTCGCTGCGATACGACGAAGAGGAACTGACCGCGTCCCAACAGGTTTGTCAGGGCGTCGCGCTGTCCGGAAAACGCATCGAGAGTCACAAAGACACCGCCCCGTGTCGTCCGAAGCCATGGAATCCGTTCCAGGTCGGAGGAACAGAATGACAACGATGAGTGCTTATGAATTCCAAGGAGCCATTCGACGCGTTTCAGCAAAATTCCTCTTTGTACGCCCGTGATACTTGGCATCCCTGCGCACGTTCGCCTGCTTGCGCGATGGCCTCATCCGATATGAAACAACTGTGCCACCTGCTGGGCGATGACCAAGCAGGTGACGCCAATGAAAATGGGGCGCACGTAACGAGCGCCCTTGCGAATGGCGAATCGCGAGCCTGTGAGCGCCCCGAGCACCATGGATAGGCCGAGCACCAGGCCCGCCTCATATTGCACGGCGCCCACAGCGATAAACGTGACAAGTGCACCTGCGTTGCTCGCGAGATTCAAGGTGCGCGCGTTCCCGCTCGCTGCGAGAAAGTCAAAGCCGAGCAGCAAAAAACCCATGACGAGGAACGATCCCGTCCCCGGCCCGAAGAATCCGTCATAAAACCCAAGGCCGATGGCCAAGAGTGCGGTGAGAACGAACGTCCGCGGCGTCAGCGGACGGACCGATTCAATCAGCCCGAGATCCTTTTTCCACAGCGTGTAGCCTGCGACGATCAGCAGCATCACCAACACGAATGGCCGCAAAAAGGACGAGGGAAGCTGATGCACGATGTACGCGCCGAGCGCGGAGGCCAGCACACCCAGGGGGAACAGCGGTCCCACCAGCTTCAGGCGAACTTTCCCAGATAAAAGATAGGAGGTGAAGCTTGTGATGGCCGACATCGTGCCCGCGAACTTGTTGGTCCCAAGGGCCACGGAGGGCGGGAGGCCGACAAACAACAAGGCCGGCAGTGAAATGAGGCCACCGCCCCCCACCGTTGAATCGATAAAGGCGGCCACATAGCCCGCCACCGCCAGGATGACCAAGTGCGCCCACGTCAAATGAATCATGCCGCTTCCCCCCGCCCATGCCGCTGTGCAATCGTGGATCATTGTACTCTGCAAGCCGGCAGCAAACAATGTCTGGATTCGGTATGGATTCTTCCCACGATGACAACCTACGTCTAGATGCACAGCTTGGGGGGATACGATGAAGGTGACAACGCGCCTATTTGCGTGGACGGCGCTTTGTGGCGTTCTTGCGCTCGCCGGGTGCGGCGACGGGCAAGGGGCGCAGCTCACAAAGTCGCAGTCGGCCCTGAAACCACCCGATCAGACGGCGGCGATGCTCGACAAACCAGCGTATGGACGTGCGCCTCGCGCCATTTCGCTCAGCGAGCTCCAGCACAAAAACCTGTGGTATCACGTGCGGCTTGTCGACGGCGAGACGGGCTACCGTTACGGCTACGTCCGCGGGCAGTTCCGGATGGAGCGCACGACAGACCGAGGGGTGACCTGGAAGCCCATCTCTCTCCCGGTCTCGTTTCGGCTCTCAAGCCAATCGAGCTGCGACGGTGCCGAAAACCCCCAGGTCGCTGTGGTCGATCTCGACACCGTCGCCGTGTACGGCGTGGACGGCCGTCGGTTCTTCCGCTTGACCACCTCGGACGGCGGGCAAAAGTGGCAGGTCGCATCCACCGATTTGCCCGACTCAGGGTACTGCGTGACGAGCGTGAGCCAGCCGAGCCGCAAGGATGCCTGGGTCGTGCTGTCCCGCCCGTCCTCCGCGGGGAGACCAAGTGCTCCGATGGTGTACAGGATTTGGGATGCCGGAGTGCATGTTGCGCCCGTTCGCGTGGACGAAGCCCAGACCATCTCCGGCCTGGTTCCTGGCGCCAAGGTCCAGGCCGTCATGGCGAATCTCCGCGACGGCGATGTGTACGCCATTTTGCCCAATGGACAGCTCGTGAGTTACCACACGCGGGATGGCGGGGCGCACTTTGAAAAGCGGATCTTGGCTGCGCCCAAGGGTATAGCCGGCGCGAAAGCCACGCGCATCTTTGCCCCGCGCGCTCTCGAGCAAGAGGTCACGTTTCCGACCATCTGGACCACGACGGGTGCCTATGGCGCGCGGCAGCACATCGTCGTCTTCCGCACGCGGGATGGCGGAGACTCGTACGCGGGGCAGATCTGCGACGTGCTCCTGGGGGCGAGAGCCAACGCGGAGGGGGCGCCTTGCGCGTTTGTCACGCCCGACTACGGGTATGCCATCAAGGACGGGCGTCTGATGCGCACGAGCGATTCCGGGACCACCTGGCTCTCGGTGCATTCCACGACGCTTGAGCAGTGGCTCGAGTCGTACCCCTACGTGCTCGACGTCGACTACATCTCCTACACGCAGGGGTTTGTCCTCGCGGCAGACGCCGCTCTGACCCACACGGTGCTCTTGGCGACGCAGGGCCTGCGGGACCGCTTCGCGCCGGTCCCCTGAGCGAGCGCCATTCTTGGAAGGCGCCTAGGGCCCGAACGCCGGTTCCGCAGGCGCGCTCACGCGTGAAGCGCGGCAAGCACCCGCATGGCGGCCCGCTCGCCTTGCTCAACACAGTCAGGAAGGCCGACACCCAGCCATCCAGCCCCCGCGACGGCGACGGCGGGACAAGCCGTGCGAAGTGCGGCTTCCGCCTCGTCCACGCGGGCGAGGTGCCCCACGCCGTAGTTCGGCATCGCCTCAGAAAAACGCGTCACGCGAACCCACAATGGCTTTCCTCGCGCACCGGTCAGGCGGCCGACTTCGTCCGCGGCCCGCGCTGCGATCACGTCGTCAGGCAGCAACAGCGCGTCGTCCTGGCCTCGCCGGCCGACGTACGCTCGGATCACGGCGAGCGAGTCCGGGGCGACGTGCGGCCACTTGCTCGACATCCAGGTGGTCGCGGTGATGGTCAATCCCTCAGGGCGCGGGACGAGGAATCCTGAAGCCTCTTCGAGTTCCGCTCCGAAGGCGTCGCGCGGATACACCATCACCACCGTCGCCGTCGATTGATAAAACGTGTCGACCGCGGGCATGGCGACCAACGAACGCAGGGCGTCGCGTGCCACGTGGGGCGGCACCGCCAGGATGACGCCATCTACGCGTTCCTCGAAGCGTTCCCCAGCGTCCGTCTCCACGTGGACCTCATACGTGTGCCCGCGCCTGGTGAGCGCCGTGACCCGCGACCGCGTGTGTATCTCGGCGCGGCCACTCTCGCGGATCCGCGCCTCCATGCGATCCGTCAAGGACGCCAAGCCCCCCTGCACGGTCACAAACGCGCTCCGGCCAGAGGCCTGCGGCGCCTGGCGCGTCGATCGAGCCAGGGCGCGGCTCGCCGCGACCAAGCTGCCGTGCTGGCGGGCGAGATCGACGAGCGACGGCCAGGTGGCGTAGAGCGACAACCGCTCGACGTCGCCCGCGTAAATGCCGGCAAGGAGCGGCTCGCCGATGAAGCGCACCCATTCTTCCCCAAGCCTCGCCCGAAGAAACGCGCCGAGCGCCATGTCACCCTCGGGCACGTCAAACGGGAGGCGTTCCTCCTCGAGCGCGCGGCGAAGCCCGACCTCGGACAAGAGGGGCGGATGCACGCAGGACGGATCGTGCGGAATGCCGAGATAGCCTTTTGGCAGGGGGCAGAGTTCGCTGCCCCGGACGATGTAGGTCTTGGTCGCCTCGGGACGCGTGGACACCACCTCGTCGCCCATGCCCAGCTCTTCGATGAGCCTCAATGCAGCGGGCTTGCGCGCGAGCATGGAGTCCGGCCCGGCTTCGACGGTGACGCCGAGCTCGGGGATGCGCAGGGTTTGCACGCGGCCGCCGAGTCGATCACTCGCCTCGTACAACGAGATGTTAACCTCTTCTCCCGACGCCAACAGGCGGAGGCTCGCGGCGAGCCCCGTGATCCCGCCACCGACGACTGCAACGCGTCTCACGTCATCACCACCCTTGTTCGCGCCTGGCGCGCTCGATCACGTCTGCGACGGCTTGGATGAAGTCGGGATCGTCATTCATCTGGCGCGTGCGCACCAACCTGAGGCCGAGGCGCTCGGCGTGCTGTTTGGCTTCGATGTCGACGTCGTAGAGGACCTCGAGGTGATCGGCCACAAAGCCCTGGGAACACACGACGACCTCGCGGTAACCGTCCTGGGCCACGGTGGGGAGCATCTCGAGCAGATCCGGTCCAAGCCAGGGCTCGGCCGTGCGGCCGGCGCTCTGCCATCCGAAGGTGTAATGCGACAGGCCGAGGCGCTTGGCCACCGCCTCGCCGGACTCGTGCAGCTGATCCACGTATGGATCGCCCATCTCGAGGATGCGCGCCGGGAGGGAGTGCGCGGTAAAGATGACCATGGCGCGCCGGGGGTCTTCACAGCGCGCGAGGGCCTCTTCCACGCGCGCGGCGAGGGCGTCCAGGAAGCGGGGTTCGAGGTGCCATTGGTTCACGCAGGCCAGTTCCAGCCCGAGCTTTTCCGCGGCGGGTCGGGCCTGCTCGTGGTAGGTTTCCACGCTCAGCGCCGAGTAGTGCGGCGCGAGCACGATGGCGATGGCGCGGTCGATCCCGTCGCGATGCATCGCCGCCACAGCCTCGGCGATGCGCGGCGCGGTGTGCTTCATGCCGAGGTACACGCGAAACCGGCCGCCCTGCCCGTTGAGCACCCGTTCGACCGCCTGGGCCTGGCGCACGGTGATTTCGTAGAGCGGCGAGACGCCGCCGATGGCTTGATAGCGGCGGACGAGATCGGCCAGTTGTTCGGGGGTGGGCCTGCGGCCGCGGCGGATGTCGGTGTAGTACGCCTCGACTTCGTCCAAGTTGCGCGGTGTTCCGTAGGCCATCATGAGGACGCCGAGCGTGGTCATGCGAGTTCCTCCTTTGTGGCGCTCCCGACGGATGGGATGGGGTCAAACCCGTGAACCCACTCCACCACGCGCTGGAGCTGGGCGAGATCGGTGGTCGGCTTGACGCCGTGACCCAGGTTGAAGATGTAGCCGGGACTTTGGCAGCCGAGCTGAAGCACCGTTTCCACCTCGCGGCGCAGCGCCTCAGGGGGCGCAAACAGGCTGACGGGATCGAGATTGCCCTGGAGGGCGACGGACGCACCGACGCGCTTGCGTGCGCGGTCGAGCGGTGTCCGCCAGTCGACGCCGACGACCGTCGCGCCGGCCTCGGCGAAGTCGGCGAGCAGCTCGCCGGTCTGCACGCCGAAGTAAATGATGGGCGCGCCGAGATCGGCGATCTCTGCCATCAACTGCTGGATGTGCGGTTTCACATGGGCGCGAAAGGTGTGCACGGAGAGGGACCCGACCCACGAGTCAAAGATTTGGACGGCGGCACAGCCGGCCTGAATTTGCGCCCGAAGATAACCCGCCATGGCTCGTGCCAACTTGTCCATGAGCCGATGCCACAGGTCCGGCCGGGCGAGCATCATGGCCTTGGTGCGCGCGTAGTCCCTGGACGGCCCGCCTTCGACCATGTAACTGGCGAGCGTGAACGGTCCGCCGGCAAACCCAATCAGGGGAACGGGCAGCGTCGTCGCGAGATGGCGGATGGTTTCAAGCACGTAGGGCAGAGCTTCCTCGGGGTGGAAAAGACGAAGGCCTTCCACGTCCTCCTCGCTCCGCAGGGGGCGTTCCATGACCGGCCCCACGTTTTCCTGAAGCGAGAAGGGCATGCCCATGGCCCCGATGGGAACCATGATGTCGGAGAACAGGATGGCGGCGTCCACACCGAGCTGGTCCACGGGCATGCGCGTCACGCGCGCGCACAGCTCGGGCTCGCGGCAGATGTCGAGCAGGGTGTAGGACTGGCGGATGGCGCGGTACTCGGGATCGTACCGGCCCGCTTGGCGCATGAACCAGACGGGCACGCGATCCACCGGTTGGCGCCGGCAGGCGCGGAGAAATCGATCATTCACGGCTGAAGTCCCCATTTCTCGTACCGACCTTGGTCGAACGAATCATACCTACCTTGTTATACCCAACGCCCGTTCGCGCTTGCAAACAGGCGATCCCGTCCCCTCACGGCTTTCGCCTCGGGTTTGCAAAACTGTCATTGGCGGATGAGAAGGAGTATAATAACGTTTGGAATTGCACCGATCAGGAGGTGGGGCGGATGAGCCTCGAGCTCGACTTTTATCAAATGATGATCCAACCGATGCGCGACGAGCTGACGAGCATCGGCTTTCAGGAACTTCGGACCCCAGAAGAAGTGGACGCCGTGATGGCCAAGAAGACCGGCACCACCTTTGTCGTGGTCAACTCGGTTTGTGGCTGCGCGGGCGGCATCGCGCGCCCGGCGGTCGCGCTTGCGCTCAAGAATGATCGCAGGCCGGATCGGCTGGTGACCGTGTTTGCCGGCCAGGACAAGGAAGCCACGGCGCGCGCTCGCGAGTACTTTGTGAACGAGCCGCCTTCCTCGCCGTCCTTCTTCCTCTTCAAGGATGGGAAACTCGTCGGCGTCATTCACCGCAGCGGCATCGAGGGCTCGACGCCGGAGCGCGTCGCGGAGAAGCTGGTGGACCTGTTTAACCAGTATTGCGAGCCAAAGGCGCATTAATTGAATTGGCGTGTGCAAGTCGCGGTTTGAGCGGGCGGCGGGACGTAGGTTCCGCCGCCCGTTTCACAGCGCCGGTTGTGGTATGCTAGAGGCGACTCAATGAATCGGAGGTTGGCGGCCGTATGGGGTTTTCCAAGTGGATGGATGCTGAAGCCTGGATATCTGACCAGGTTCGCAACATTTTCTGCGTCGGGCGCAATTATCGCGATCACGCTTCCGAACTCGGCAATCAGGTGCCCGAATCGCCCATGATCTTCGGCAAGTTTACGCATTCGCTCGTACCGGCTGTGGGAGAGGTGGAGTACCCCGCCGGCCGCTCCGATGTGCATCATGAGCTCGAGATCGTCCTCTGGCTCCGGGAGACGCCCCGTCGCGATCGGCCGTTGGACGCCGTCGGAGGCGTGGCGCTCGGGATTGACCTCACCGACCGCGCGCTGCAGTCCGTCTTGAAGCAGAAGGGCTACCCCTGGGAGGCTGCGAAGAGCTTTCGCAACTCCGCCATCGTGACAGGGCTGTACCGCTTCGACAATTTCGCGGACGTCGAGGGTGCGCACTTTGTGCTGGAGAAAAACGGGCAGGTTGTGCAGGAGGGCGTGCCGTCCGACATGGTGTTCTCGTTCGCGGATCTCATCCTCCACTGCCTCGACGTCTACGGGCTTAAAGGCGGCGACATCGTGTTCACGGGTACGCCGAGCGGCGTGGGGCCGGTGCTCCCCGGAGATGAGCTCGTGCTGCGCATGAACGGAGAGGCTTGGGGCTCCTTCCGGATGGCAGGCAAGGGGGAATCGCCGTGAGCGGCAGCGCTTTGGATACGTATCTGGAAGCGATTTATGTACTGCACTCCGAGGGCGAGCAGGTCCTCTCCTCGCGTGTGGCGGACTACCTGGGCGTGTCCCGGCCGACTGTGTCGCAGACGCTGCAGCGGCTCGTCGGGCAGGGCTATGTCGAAGTGAGTGACACGCGCGAGCTCGTCCTCACCGAAGAGGGGAAGAAGCGCGCGGAGGCCATCATTCGCAAGCACCGCTTGCTCGAACGCTGGTTGACGGATGTGCTTGGCCTCGACTGGGCGGACGCGCACGTGGAGGCCGCCCGACTCGAGGGCAGCATCTCGCCGCTCGTCGAATCGAAGTTGAACGAGATGCTGCATCATCCGGCCACGTGTCCACACGGAAACGTCATCCCGGGGAACGGCCACGCCGTGCCCAAGGGTGTGGGCCTCGACGAAGCCCCGCCGAACACGCCCCTCGAGGTCATCCGCATCGTGGAAGTGGCCGAGGAAGACCTCGAGTTGCTGCGTTTTTTCCACCGCACAGGGCTCGTCCCGGGCGAGATCGTGCAAGTCAACGAGCCTGAACCGTACGCGGCCGGTGTCACCGTCACGGTGCGCGGCCAGACGCTTTCGCTCGATCCGGCCGTGGCTCGCCGCGTCCAGGTGCGGCAAAAACCCGCAAGTCAGTCCGCGTGATGTTGGCCACGGCCTTTGATCTGGGGCTCGTGTGCGAGAGGGATAGAATCGCCGGAAAACGTCCACCTTAATCCGCGACGACACGCGAGAGAGGTGGTCGTTTTGCTTTTGGGTCAGCGTAGCCGCGCCTTCTGGCGCTTGTTGATGGCCGTGATCGCCTGCGGGTGGGCAATGGCCGCGCTCGTCGCGCCCTCGCTGCAGGCAGAAGTTGTGCGCCCGCCCGCCGTCAATGCGAAAGCGGCGGTGGTGTACGACGCCACAGCCCGGACGTGGTTGTACGACAAGCGCGGCGATCAACCGATGTACCCGGCCAGCACGACGAAGCTCATGACGGCCATCCTCCTCGTACAGCACCTGCGCCCGGACGATCCCGTCTACATCAGCGAGGCGGCAAGCCGCCAGCCGCGCGTTCGCCTGGGTCTCCGCCCTGGCACGGAGTTGCGGGCAGAAGACGCACTGCTCGCCCTGCTCATGAAAAGCGCCAACGACGTCGCCTACGGCATCGCGGAGACCATCGGCGGATCGCAGGAAGGGTTTGCGCGGATGATGAACGTCGAGGCCCGGCTCATCGGCTGCACCAACACGAGGTTCGTCACGCCGAACGGATTGCACGCGGATGCTCATGCGACGTCCGCCAAAGACATCGCCCTGATCACGGCGAAGGCCATCACGTATCCGCGCATCGTGCGCGCCATGCAGACGCCGCAGGCGACCATCGCCGGGAAGGCCGTCCGCAACGGCAATCGGCTGTTGTACAGTCCGCCAGCCGCGATCGGCGAATTCATCGGAGGGAAGACGGGCTTCACCTCCCGCGCGATGTACTGTCTTGCCACAGCCGTCAAGCGCCCGTCGGACGGACATGTGCTCATCAGCGTGGTGTTTGGCGCGCCGCGCAAGAGCCTGATGTATCGGGAGACGATCCGCCTGCTCACCTGGGCCAACCGGCTGTCTCCCTCGGCACCTCGCTGATCCGCAGTCTGCGAACACCCGGCAAGTTGACAAGCGGCCTCCTCATAGCCATGTAGTACGTCGGGTTATGGGGGGGACGGAATGCCAAGAAGCGTGGCGCTCGCGTACGTTTTGTGGTTTTTCCTGGGATACCTCGGCGTGCATCGCGTGTATCTCGGCCACGTTGGCACCGGCCTGTTGATGGCCGCCTGCACCGTGGTTGGGGGACTCGTCGCGTCAACCGTGATCGGCCACATTCTCCTGTTCGCGGTCGGCATCTGGTGGCTGTTCGATCTCGTCCTGACCGCTCGAATGGCGGGCTACCGCGGTGTCAATCGTTAGTGACCCATGTCGGCTTGGAACTCGTCATTTGAAGAACGGCGTGTGCGTCCTTACACGTGTCAGCTCGCTCGCGTTCTGGCGTGCGCGCCGTGTACCCTTGCACGGGTGCGGGCCATCTGGAGAGAGCCTGAAGCGACCCAGGAACTAGAGGACGCATGACGGACATGTCATTCCCTTCAGGCGACGCAAACGTTGACCGCGCCGTGCAGGGCCGCTTCGCTTACGGCGCGTTCCCTATGAAGCCACTCCTGGAGCAGGACGTGATGACCTCACTTCTTGACGAACGCGCGGCAGCCTGATTGCGTTGAAGTTGCCTCTGCAGAGCGTCTAGAGCTCGGCTTCGGTCTGCCGAGTTGCATGCGACGCCAAGGGTAATCTGCAGGTGGCTTATAGGGTGTGCGGGAAGATGCGAGTGGTGCGTCTTCCCGCTTCTTGTTGGGCTGAGGTTTCGGACAGCATGCGAGGCGGCAGAACAGGTGATGATCCTTGAGCCACAGTTCGCCCTTTGCCGTCACACGAATGTCAACCGGCGAGCGTGGTGCGCGCTGAAGCGGAGGCTGTCCGGGCGCCGCGCGATAGTTAGAGTCTCAAGTAGTGGTGTAAAAGCCGTCGTCCTCAATTGACGACGAAGCCACCGTGCGTGTCTACTAAAGTGTGGCGAACACCAAAAGT